>CAZUWQ010000083.1:0-4677 GCA_964624195.1 uncultured Oscillospiraceae bacterium
AGCACTGCACCGGCTGCAAGGCCTGTGTCATGGGCCTGTTCTCCGGCCGGGGCAACGCCTGCGTCATCAAGGATGACCTGCAGTGGCTGGTGGACAAGATGTTTGACGCCGACGGCATTATCTGGGCCGCTCCCATCTTTGAGAAGTGCGCCCCCGGCCTCTTCCACACTATTATGGACCGCTTTGGCCCCCGTCTGGACCGGGGCAACCTGATGATCGCCACCAAGATCGCAGAGGAACACGGCGGTACCCCCATCGACCCCAAGTACTTAAAGGAAAAAGTGGTGTCCTTCATGGGCATCGGCGGCTCCGACTGGGCCACCCGCATCCAGTGCGACTTTGCCACTCACGCCCTCACGCCCAAGTGGACGATCATTGACAACCGGTGCTTCCCCTGGTCTCTGTCCATCGTCATGAACGATGAGGCCATCCAGAAGGCCCACCAGATGGGTGTGGATCTGGCCCACGCCGCCGCCAAGGTGGCCGACGGCACCTTCCAGCCCGGCCCCGGCGTCATCAACGAGGACTACAAGGGCCCCGACGGTGTGTGCCCTTACTGCCACAGCAACAACTTCTTCCTCCAGGAGGACGGCACCGCCATCTGCTGCCTGTGCGGTACCGAAGGCGTTGTGAAGAACGTGGACGGCAAGTACGTCTTTGAGTTCGACGCCGAGAAGTGGCTGCCCCACGCCCACGATTCCATCTCCGGCAAGTTCATCCACGGCGATGACATCCAGCGCAATGAGGCCAGCTCCCGCGCTCTGATGCAGTCCGACGAGGCCAAGGCGCGCAAGGCCAAGTACCGCGACTTCATCAAGACCTCCAAGCCCTCCTGAGTCCCCACTCGACTGCCGGGAAACGGGCAGCGTCTCTCCCCTTTCGGGGCAGAGCGGCCACCCGTTTCCCGGCGGTCTTTTTTTGACCGTATCTGATGGCGATCCTTGCCGCATATCCTGTCACCCTAAGCACACGAGGAACGGATCTCACCTGGGATTTCTATTGCCCAAAGCTTTAAAATGTGGTATCATACACGCAGTATCACCGGTATGCGCCGCCGCCTGTCCATTGGACGGCCGATATTCATCCTGATTTCAACGGAGAAATGAGTGATCTGTTTTGAATATTATCATTGCCGGCGCGGGCAAGGTGGGGTTGACTCTGGCGGAGCATCTGGCGGACGAGTCTCATAACGTCACCGTGGTGGACACCTCCGACGGCACCCTGGCCAAGGTCTCCAACCAACTGGATGTGATGTGTCTCAAGGGCAACTGCTCCTCCCGGGGCGTCCTGCTGGAGGCCGGCGCCCACGACGCGGACGTGGTCATCGCCGCCACCAACTCCGACGAGATCAACCTGCTGTGCTGCCACTGCGCCCACCGCATCGGCGTGCCCTACACCGTGGCCCGCGTGCGCAACACGGAGTACTCCGGCGACCTGGAAAATCTGAAAGCCGACCTGGGCATTGATATGCTGGTCAATCCGGAACTGGCCACCGCTGTGGAGATTTCCCGGCTGCTCCGCTTCCCAAATGCCGCCAACATTGATACCTTTGCCCGGGGGCAGGTGGAGATCATCTCCTTTCTTGTCCAGGAGAGCGATTTCCTGGCCTCCCGCTCCCTGGCCTCCCTCTCCGCCAAGCTTCGGGACCTCCCTATTCTGTTCTGCGCGGCGGAGCGGGGCAACGACGTGTTCATTCCCAACGGCAACTCCGTTTTCGCCCAGGGGGACAAGGTCTACCTGGCCGGCACCCCCAACGGCATCCATCAGTTCTTCAAGCTGCTGGGCCGGCAGAGCCATAAGGTCCGCTCCGCCTTTATCATCGGCGGCGGGCGCATCGCCTTCTACTTAGTGAACATTCTGGAGCGGTTCGGCATGAGCTGCAAGGTGGTGGAAAAGGACCCGGACCGCTGCCGCCTGCTGGCGGAGCGATTCCCCCACAGCCTCATCATCCACGGGGACGGCACCGACCCCGACCTGCTCACGGAGGAGCGCATGACCTCCAGCGACGCTTTTGTGGCCCTCACCGACCGGGACGAGGACAACCTCATCATCTCCCTCTACGCCCACCAGGCCAAGGTGGCCAAGGTAGTGGCTAAATCCAACCGCCAGAACTATACCGCCATCGCCCGCTCCGCCGGGGTGGAGTCGGTGGTGTCTCCCAAACTCACCACCGCCGACCAGATCCTGCGGATGATCCGGGGCATTCAGAACTCCAAGGGCACCGTGATGACCGCCCTCTACCGCATCGCGGAGGGCCGGGCGGAGGCCATGGAATTCCTGGTCAGCCCCGCCACCCGCAACCTGAACACCCCGCTGAAGGATCTGCGGCTGAAAGAGGGCGTCCTGCTCGCCGTGGTGGTGCGGAACAACCGCGTCATCATTCCGGAGGGCTCCACCTCTCTTCAGACCGGTGACACCGTTATCGTGGTGGCCCGGGACAGCGGCATTCTGGACCTCAACGACATCTACGCTGACTGAGGGGGCGGACCATGAATTTCAAACTGGTCTTTCGCATCACCGGCTTCACCCTGCTCATCGAGGCCGGAGCCATGCTGCTCCCGACGGCGGTGTCCCTGTACTACCGGGAGGATCCCGCCCCCTTTCTCATCAGCATTTTTATCCTGCTGGCTGTGGGCTCGGCCCTGGCCTTTCTGCTGCGGAGCAGACCGGATTTTTATGCCCGCGAGGGCTTTTTCACTGTAGGCCTGATCTGGATCCTGTTCGGCGTGTTCGGCGCCCTTCCCTTCCGCTTTTCCGGCCTGTTCGGTAACTTTGCCGACTGCCTTTTCGAGTGTATCTCCGGCTTTACCACCACCGGGGCGTCCATCCTTACCGCTGTTGAGGGACTGCCCCGGGGCCTGCTGTTCTGGCGCTCCTTCACCCACTGGCTGGGAGGCATGGGGGTGCTGATCCTCACCACCGCCCTGCTGCCCTTCCTGGGCATCAGCTCCACCTACCTTATCCGGGCGGAGAGCCCCGGCCCTGTGAAGAGCAAGCTGGTGCCCCGTGCCTCCCAGTCCTCCAAGATCCTATACGGCATCTATCTGACCCTCACCATCCTCCAGACCGTGCTGCTGCGGCTGGCCGGTATGCCCTGGTTCGATTCGGTGGTCCACGCCTTCGGCACCGCGGGCACCGGCGGCTTCTCCATTCGCAACGCCTCCATCGGCGCCTATGGCAATCCCGCCATCGAGATCATCATCACGGTGTTCATGCTGCTGTTCTCCATCAACTTCGCCGTCTACTTCCTGATCATCACCGGCAGGATCAGGCAGGCGCTGCGCAGCGACGAGCTCCGCTTTTTCCTCATCGTGGTGGCTCTGTCCACCGCCGCCATCACCGTCAATATCCTCCCACGGTATTCCGGCATAGGTGAGTCGCTCCGCGCCGCCGCCTTCCAGGTGGCGTCCATCATCTCCACCACCGGCTACTCCTCGGCGGACTTCAACCTGTGGCCGGAGTTCTCCCGGATGCTGCTGGTCATTCTCATGTTCGTGGGCGCCTGCGCCGGCTCCACCGGCGGCGGCATGAAGTGTTCCCGCATCCTGGTGCTGATCCGGTCCGTCCGCCGGGAGGTGCGCTCCATTGTCCACCCCAGGGCGGTCTCCGTGGTCAGGCTGGACGGCGCCCCCCTGTCAGAGGACACCCTGCGCACCACCCAGTGCTATTTTATCACCTATCTCTTCATCGTCTTCGTCGCCGCCCTGGTAGTTGGCCTGGACAACTTCTCCTTCGGCACCACCCTCACCGCCGTCATCAGCTGCGTCAGCAATGTGGGCCCCGGCCTGGAGGCGGTGGGGCCCATGGGCAACTACGCCGCCTTCTCCGACCTCAGCAAATTGGTCCTCAGCTTCTGCATGATCGTGGGCCGTCTGGAGATGTATCCCCTGTTGGTGCTCTTTAGCAGGAATGCATGGAAAAAGAACTAATTTTTTCCGCTTCTTCGTTAAAATATTGAAAAGTTTTCTTTCATATATTGGATCATGCACTTCTTCCTTGCAAAACCGGGTAAAGTTGTGTAAAATAATATATATCAGAACCGTCCGCAAAACCAAATAAAAGGAGCTGCATGGAACGTGACCATCGAAAACCTGTTTTGGCTCGGTCTGGTAGGCGCCCTTCTGGCCCTGCTCTTCGCCGTGTTCCAAAGCCGCAAGGTCCTGTCCTTCTCCGAGGGCAACGACACCATGAAGAAAATTGCCGCCTCTATCCGTCAGGGCGCCAATGCCTACTTAAAGCACCAGTACAGCACGGTGCTCAAGGTCTTCCTCGTGGTGTTCGTGGTCCTGCTGATCTTGAAGCTCGTCAACCTACTGGACAACTGGTTTATCCCCTTTGCCTTTCTCACCGGCGGCATCTATTCCGCTCTGGCGGGCTTTGTGGGCATGAAGATCGCCACCTCCGCCAACGCCCGCACCGCGCAGGCCGCATCTGAGAGCCTGAACAAGGGCCTGAAGGTGGCCTTCTCCTCCGGTGCCGTCATGGGCTTCACCGTGGTGGGCCTGGGCCTGCTGGATATTTCCATCTGGTTCCACATTCTCAAGTACCTGGCCGGCTTTGACGCTCAGAAGATCGCCCAGACCATGGTCATGTTCGGCATGGGCGCCTCCTTTATGGCCCTGTTCGCCCGTGTGGGCGGCGGCATCTTCACCAAGGCCGCCGACGTGGGCGCCGACC
>CAZUWQ010000084.1:0-4676 GCA_964624195.1 uncultured Oscillospiraceae bacterium
GCACAGCCCCAGGGGATAGATCTGATAAAATACGCTCTCCTCCGCCCACATGGGCCTCACTCCTTTTTGCCTTCTCTCCCGGCCTCCGCCGTCCGCGCACATGGTGGTATCATACCCCATCCCCGCGATTTTGGCAAGGGCCGCTTTCCGATTTGCGCCTTTACATCGGGCGTGTTTCGGGGTAGAATGGGGGTAGAAAACAAAAAGGAGGTGCCCCATGAAGCTGACGTTTTTCGGCGCCGCCAGAGCGGTGACGGGCAGCTGCCACTGTGTGGAGTGCGGCGGGCGGAAGGTGCTCGTCGACTGCGGACTCCAGCAGGGCCGGGATGAGCGGAACAACCGGGAGCTGGACTTCGACCCCGGCTATATCGACGACGTCATCGTCACCCACGCCCATATCGACCACTCAGGCCGCCTGCCCCTGCTGGTGAAGCAGGGCTTTGGCGGCAATATCTACTGCACCCGGCTCACCGGACAGCTGCTGTCCATCATGCTCCGGGATTCCGCCCACATCCAGGAGAGCGACGCCCAGTGGGAGAACCAGAAGGGCAAGCGCGCCGGCAAGCCCCCGGTGGAGCCGCTGTACACCTTGGCGGACGTGGAAAAGACCCTCCGCCATGTGGTGACCGTGGAGTACAACGAGCAATTTCAGATCGCCGAGGGCGTCAGGGTCCGCTTTGTGGACGCGGGGCATCTGCTGGGCTCGGCCAGCGCCGAATTATGGCTCACCGAGGGAGACCAGACCCGGAAGATCGTTTTCTCCGGCGACATCGGCAACCGGGAGCAGCCTATCATCCGGGACCCCCAGTATCTCACCGAGGCGGACTATGTGGTCACCGAGAGCACCTACGGCGACCGGCTCCACGACGTCAGCGAGACCCCGGACTACGCCGCCGATCTGGCCGTTCTCATCGACCAGACCCTGGGCCGGGGAGGCAACGTCGTCATCCCCTCCTTCGCGGTGGGCCGCACCCAGGAGCTGCTGTATTTCATCCGGGAGATGAAGGAGCAGGGGCTGGTGAGATCCGTCCCCGACTTTCAGGTCTATGTGGACTCCCCCCTGGCGGGTGAGGCCACCCGCATCTTCTCCGGCGACCTCCACGGCTATCTGGACGAGGATGCCATCGAAGCTTTGAAGGGCGGCGCCCTGTTCCAGTTCCCCGGCCTGAACATCACCGAGAGCAGCGAGGAGTCCAGGGGGCTGAACCAGGACCCCACGCCCAAGGTCATCATATCCGCCTCCGGTATGTGTGACGCGGGCCGCATCCGCCACCACTTGAAGCACAACCTGTGGCGGCCTGAGTGCGCCGTGGTCTTCGTGGGCTATCAGGCGGAGGGCAGCCTGGGCCGGCGGCTGGTGGACGGCGCCGGCCACGTCAAGCTGTTCGGTGAGGACATCGCCGTCCGGGCCCGGATCGTCAACTTCCACGGCCTCAGCTCCCACGCCGACCGGGACGGCCTGCTGCGCTGGATGTGCGCCTACGACCCCAAGCCCCAACACACCTTCGTGGTCCACGGGGAGAGCGCCGTCACCGAGATCTACGCCCAGACTCTCCGGGACCGGGGCTTCGCCGCCCACGCCCCCAACTATGAGGAGGTCTACGATCTGCTGTCCAACACCATGCTGGCCCCCGGCGTGGCGCCGCAGCCCAAGGCGGCGTCCGGGCCCGCCGACTCCCCCGCCTTCCGCAGGCTGGAGCAGGTGGGCGACAGGCTCATGGAGGTCATCGCCCGCAACAGGGGCGGCTCCAACAAGGACCTGGGCAAGTTCGCCGACCAGCTCCGCGCCCTCATCGAAAAATGGGACCGGTGACCTGTCCGTCCACGTCCGCGGGCTGCGCGCCGGCCCGATCACAGGAGGTATTTTTATGATCTACGATACGCTGCGGCATTGGAAGCAATATGAGAACATCCACCCCGGCGTGGCCGCCGGGCTGAAATTCCTGGCGGAGACCGATTTGTCCGCCCTGGCCGACGGGCGCTATGAGGTGGACGGCGGCAACGTCTTTGTCAACGTCATGCGCTACAACACCCTGGCCGACAACCCCACCCCGGAGCGCCACGAGAAGTTCGCCGACATCTTCTATCTGCTGGAGGGGGAGGAACTGGTGGGCGTCTGCCCGGTGGAGCAGCTGGGCCGGGAGGTCAGGGCCGATCCTGACGGGGACATCTGGCTCCACGAGGCGGAGACCGTGAAACTGCCCCTGGGCGGGGGCCGCTTTCTGGCCCTGTTCCCCGGCGACGGCCATGCCCCCTCCATCGGTCCCAACGGCCCCGCCCCCGCCCGCAAGTGTGTGGTGAAGGTGCGGCTGTGAACGAGCTGATCTATTTCGACTACGCCGCCACCACCCCCGTCTGCCCCCAGGCCCTGGCTGCCATGACAGACGCCCTGGGCAGCTTCGGCAACCCCTCCTCCCGATACGCCTATGGCCGGGAGGCAGCGCGGCGGGTGAAGGAGCAGCGCGCCGTCATCGCCCAGGCCATGGGCTGCCCCGCCGACCGGCTGTTTTTCACCTCCGGCGGCACCGAGGGGGACAACTGGGCCATCCGGCGCGGGGTGGAGCTAAACCGTCGGCGGGGCAGGCACATTGTCACCACCGCCATCGAGCACGCCGCCGTGCTGGAGACCTGCCGGGACCTGGAGCGCCGGGGCTATGAGGTCACCTGTCTCAAGCCGGACCGGGCCGGGCGTATCTCCGTGGACCAGCTCACCGCCGCCCTCCGGCCGGACACCGCCCTGGTATCCATGATGCTGGTAAACAACGAGACGGGGGTACTCCTGCCGGTGGCGGAGTGCGTCAAGGCAGTAAAGGCCTATGATCCGGCCATCCTGTTCCACTGCGACGCCGTGCAGGGCTTTTTGAAGGTCCCCTTCCCCCTGGCCTCCCTGGGGGCCGACCTGGTGGCCGTCAGCGGCCACAAGGTCGGCGGGCCCAAGGGGATCGGCGCGCTCTATATCAGACCGGGCGTCAAGCTGCCCCCCCTGCTCACCGGCGGCGGGCAGGAGGATGGCCTGCGCTCCGGCACAGAGGCCACCGCCCAGATCGCCGGCTTTGCCGCCGCCTGTCAGACGGCGCTGGCGGAGCCGGACCGGCTGACACGGACCGCCGACATCAAGGCGTACACCCTGGCCCGCCTGCGGGAGGCCCTGCCCCGGCTGGAGGTCATCTCCCCCGGCGACGTCCCGCACATCTGCGCCGTCACCCTGCCGGGGTACAAGAGCGAGGTGGTGGTCCGGGTGCTGGGGGACCGGGGGATCTGTATCTCCTCCGGCTCCGCCTGCCACAAGGGCAGGCCCAGCCATGTGTTTGCCGCCATGTCCCTGCCCAAGCCCTGGCTGGACGGCGCCCTGCGCCTGTCCTTCTCTCCGGACAGCACCAGGGACGAGGCGGACAGGCTGGCCGCCGCCCTGCGCTCTGCGGCGGACAGTCTCTTTCCCACGCTGTCCTGAGCCGGGGGCGACCGCCCCGATTGGAGCGGAGACCGGGCATAACAGACAAGGCGCCGCCGACGGCGAATACCCGTGCCGTCGGCGGCGCCTGTACTTTTCCCGCGTGGTGGTTTACTCTCCCTTGTATTTCTTCCGGGTGGCGATGCCGCCCCGGATGTGCCGCTCCGCCTTGTTCTCGTCCAGCACCGCCTTCACCTGCTCATACAGCGCCCGGTTGAACCTGGGCAGCCGCTCGGACAGGTCCTTGTGTACGGTAGACTTGGATATTCCAAACTTACGGGCCGCCGCCCGAACGGTGGCCCGGCTCTCAATGATGTACTGGGCCGCACGGCAGGCCCGTTCCTCAATGTTCCCTTTCATAGCGACAACTCCCCCGTTGCGTCTTGGGGAATTATATGCTTCAGGGAAACTGTTTATGAAAGGGCCGGGCCTGCCGGCCCGCCGCGCCTCAGTTCTGCTCTCTGATCTGCTGCCCGGTGATCAGCGGATAGCTCACCGGCGCCGTCCCGTCCAGGTCCGCCTTGAACATATCCACCGCCGTGATCTGGCTGTTTTCATAGGTGGTATAATAGTAAACGCCCCGGTCCGTGTTGCAGCAGCAGGAGTAGACGGTCAGCTCAAACCGCCCGTCCGCCGCGCGGACGCACCCCCTCGGCTGGGCCACGCTGCCGAGGATGTGGAAAAACTGGCTGACGCTCTCCGACTCCGACGGGCCGGACACGGAGTTCAGCCGGGTGAAGGCCGCCCTCACGAAGCGGGAGGCGGAGGACAGGTCGCCGGGCAGTCCCATGGCTCCCATGCCCAGGCTGTACGGCTTCAGGTCCAGCTTTTCGGAAAGCCGGTTCTCCGGCGCCTCCCGGCTCAGGCCCATATAGTTGTTCAGATTGGCCAGGTGGTAGTCGAAGGGCGGGTTGTTGGTGAGCACGCCCACCGGATCGTCGTACACCCGCAGCCCCGCCTCCGTCTGCTCCACCACGATGCTCTCCTCCCGGTCGGCGATCATCCAGTGGAGAGGGGTCGCCGGCAGCTCCGGGCTGAAGTCCGTATCCATCAGATTGAGCCGCTCCAGCAGACGCCTGGCCCCGGCTATGTCGGCGCACCGGCCCAGCACCCAGGGGATGAACTCAAAGGGGGCCACATTGTCCCGCCCGGCCTCCATCGGCCGGTATGCCGCGTTGCCGGGAAAGTTCAGCCCCGCCATACTCAGCCCCTTTTCATTGGTGGC
>CAZUWQ010000085.1:0-4675 GCA_964624195.1 uncultured Oscillospiraceae bacterium
CAGTCTCGTAGTCGATGATCTCAGAAACCGAGGCCATAATGCCGTTCTTGATCAGGCACTTGACCACCTCGGCGCCGGTCTTCTTCATGCGGGAGGCCAGCTCGCCCACGCTGATCTCATCGGGGATCTTGACGGTCAGGGGGGTCTTCTTGGCGATCTCCAGCTGGAGGCGGCGCATCCGGTCCTGCTCCTCCTGGCGGCGCTTGCTGCCGAAGCTCTGTTTACCCCGCTGGTTCCGGTTCTGGAACTTCTGCTTGCCGGTCTGCATCCGGCTGGCCTTGTCCGGCGCCAGGTCCTCCAGCCGCTGGTCATACTTCTCCAGGTTGACCTTGCCGCCCTTGCGGGTGTCCACCACCTTTTTCTCCGGCGTGCGGTTGGCGGGCCGGTTGGGCTTTGGCGCCGCCTTTTGAGGCGCGGCGGTCTTTCCTCCCTCGGCCGCGGGCCGCCGGGCGGGTCCCTCCTTCCGCTCCTTCGCCGGCTCCGCCTTGGGCTGGGCGGCGGGCGCCGCCTTCGGCTCATGGTAGACGTCGGCATAGATGGACTCAATGGAGTCCACCTGGTTGTGCTGGGTCAGATACTCAAAGATGATCGTCAGCTCCCGGTCGCTCAACACCTTGGTGGGAGAGACAGTCTCCTTGGTGTACTCGGACAAAATGCCGATAATGGCTTTGGCTTGCATACCAAAGTCCTTCGCGACGTCACGGGCGTTGTATTTTGCAAGGCTCAAACAGGCCACCTCCTAAAGTTACATCAACGGTCGGCGGGCTTTGGTCCCGCCTGGGGCGTTTTCCGCCCGCCCCCGGCGCGTTTCCGGACCCGGTCGGCCTTCTCCGCCAGCGATTGGGCGGCAGGGCGAAGGGCGTCGTCCTCCTCGGCCAGCCGCTCCGCCACCGCGGCGGCAAGACCGGGGTCGGTCACCGCCAGCAGGGCGCAGGACGCGCGCCCCAGCTGCCGGCCCACCTCCGCGCGGGTCCAGGGCAGCTTTGCCAGCGGCGCGCCGCCCCGCTCGGCCAGCCGGGCGCCCCGGCGAGCGGTGCTGTCCCCGGCGTCCGCCGCCACCAGCACCAGTCTGGCCCGCCTTAACTCGCAGGCCTCAGTCACCGGCGCCTCCCCCAGGGCCAGGTTGCCCCCCCTGCGGGCCAGCCCCAGCAGGCTCAACACCCGGTCATTCATCCGCTGTCACCTGACCGCATCTGCTGATCCAGGCTGTCATAGACCTCCTGCCCCACCTGAGCGGACAGCGCCCGCTCGATAGCCCTGCTCTTTTTCGCCCGGGCCAGGCACTGTGGATCGGGGCACAGGTAGGCGCCCCGTCCGGGCTTCTTCCCCCGGAAATCCAGGGAGATCTCCCCGTCCGGTCCCCGCACCACGCGGATCAGTTCGCCCTTGGGCTTCATTTCGCGGCAGCCCAGGCACTGGCGCATGGGTATTTTTTTCGGCACGGTCCATCCCCCTCTCTCTGAACTATACTATCGAAGCGGACTTACTCCCCGCCCTCCGGCGCGGTCTCCTCCGCCTCGTCCTGCTCCTCTGCCTCGTCCTGCTCCTCCGCCAGATCCTCCTTGGCGGGCTCCGGCGCGCTCTCCGGCCGGATGTCGATCTTGAAGCCGGTGAGCCGGGCGGCCAGGCGGGCGTTCTGTCCCTCCTTGCCGATGGCCAGCGACAACTGGTTGTCCGGCACGATCACCCGGTAGCTCTTGCCCTCCTCCAGCTCGATCACCTCATCCACATCGGCAGGGGCCAGGGCCGCGGCCACATATTCCGCCGGGTCGTCCGACCACTTGACGATGTCCACCTTCTCGCCCCGCAACTCCTCCACCACGGCGTTGACCCGCTGACCCCTGGGGCCGACGCAGGCGCCGATGGGGTCTACGTTCTCGTCCTCGCTGCGCACGGCCACCTTGGTGCGGCTGCCCGCCTCGCGGGCCACATACATGATCTCCACGGTGCCGTCATAGATCTCAGGCACCTCCAGCTCAAACAGCCGCTTCACCAGGTCCGCGTGGCTGCGGGAGATCATCACCAGGGGCCCGCGGGTCGAGGCGCGCACATCCATCACATACACCCGCACCCGGTCGCCCTCCCGGATCACCTCGCCCCTCACCTGCTCGCTGACGGGCAGGAAGGCGTCAGTGTGTTCCGGGCCGGAGGTCAGGCGGATGGACACCGTTCCGGTGCGCTCGTCCACCCGGGTGACGCTGCCGGTGAGGATCTCGTGCTTCTTGCCGGAGAACGCGTCAAACACCATGGTCCTCTCCGCCTCCCGCATCCCCTGGATGATGACCTGGCGGGCGGTCTGGGCGGCAATACGGCCGAAGTTCTTCGGCTTGATCTCAATGCGCAGCACGTCGCCCAGCTGGGCCTTGGGCAGCGCATTCCGCGCCTCCTCCAGGCTTATCTCAGTATGGGGATTGTCCACCGTCTCCACTACGTCTTTCTTCACATACATCCGGACCTCGCCCTTTGCCTCGTCCGCGTCCACCACCACGTTGTCGGTGATGCCCTCGTGGTCCTTCTTGTAGGCGGCGATCAGGGCCTGGGTGATCTTTCCGATCATGTACTCCTTGGGGATGCCCCGCTCCTTTTCGATATCAGAGATGGCGGCAAAAAACTCCTTGGCGTCCAGCTCCATGTTTTTCGCGGCGGTCTTCTTTTTAGCCATGGCGATTAACTCCTTCAAAATGTGACGTGGAGCCGCACCTGCGCCACGTCCTTCTTCTCGTATCTCCGATCGTCCACACAGACGTCACCGTCCTCGTAGCCGGTGAGCACGCCGGTATGCTCCTTTCGCCCGTCCACCGGGCGGTACAGGCGCACATCCACCGTCTGGCCCATACAGGCCGCGAAGTGCTCCGGCCTGCGCAGCGCCCGGTCCAGTCCGGCGGTGGATACCTCAAAGATGTAGCTGGTCTGGATGGGGTCCGCCTCGTCCAGCAGATCGGACAGGGGCCGGGAGACGGCCTCACAGTCGTCGATGCCCGCGCCGCCCTCCTTGTCGATATACACCCGGAGGTACCACTCGCCCGCCTCCTTCACGTATTCCACATCCCATAGAGTGCAGCCGCACCGCTCTACCACAGGGGCGGCCAGTTGGGCCACCGCATCGGTCACTTTTGCCATATGCCGGCCTCCTTACCCTGTCCGAAAAGAAAGAGTGAGGCGGGCGCCTCACTCTTACCTTAACAGCCTATCATGGTCAAAGTCTACCACATCCTGGACCAAAATGCAACCCCCCGCGAGAAAATTTTCCGCCGTCTGAGTTGACAATGGCGTCTCTGTGGTAATATTATTACATTGATACACAATTGTGACAGCTTCACTATCGAAACAGGTCTCCGGAGGCACAGAACATGACAGACGCGCACAGAGAAAAACAGGATCGCAGAAAGGACATGATGCTCACCGAGCCCCTGTCCCGGGTCATTCTCAAAATGGCCTTCCCCACCATCGTCGCCTTCCTGATCACATCCATTTACAGCCTGGCGGACACCTACTTTGTCCACCACCTGGGCACCAACGCCACCGCGGCGGTGAGCGTCAACGCCTCGCTGGACCAGATCATCATGATGGCCGGCTCCATGCTGGCTGTGGGGGCCAACAGCTACATCGCCCGGCTGCTGGGCGCCAGGGACGACAAAAAGGCCAGCCAGGTGCTGTCCACATCCTTTTTTCTGGCCGCGGCGCTGGGCGCCATCGTCATGGCGCTGGGGACCATTTTTATGACTCCCATGGTCCGGCTGCTGGGCGCCACCCCGACCTGTGAGGAATACTCCATCCAATACGCCACCTATGTGCTTCTCGCGGCCCCCTTTATGGCGGCCAGCTTTGTGATGAATCAGTCCCTCCGGGCGGAGGGCAGCGCCATGCTGTCCATGATCGGTATGGGCTTCGGCGGCGTGCTCAACTGCTTTCTGGACCCGCTGTTCATCTTCGGCCTGGACATGGGCGTGGCCGGCGCATCCATCGCCACCGCCATCTCCAAGCTGGTCAGCTTCGCCATCCTGATCTTTCCCTATCTCACCCACCACAGTGTGCTGCGCCTGTCCATCCGCAGCTTCCGCTTCGACTGGGGCATCATCAGCCAGGTGGTCACCGTGGGTTCCTCCTCCATGTTCCGCTCCGGCCTGGCCGTGGTCTCCGCCATCGTGCTCAACAACATTGCCGGCGGCATTTCCGACTCGGTGCTGGCCGGCATCGGCGTGTCCACCAAGGTGATGATGTTCCCCTTCAGCGTCGTGCTGGGCTTCGGCAGCGGCTTTCAGCCGGTGGCGGGCTTCAACTGGGGCGCCCGGCGGTATGACCGGGTGATGGAGAGCTATCGCTTTTCCGCCCGCACCGCGCTGATCGGCGGCGCCGCCATGGGACTGCTGCTGGGGGTGTTTGCCAACCCGGTGATCGGCCTGTTCTCGGATACCGACGCCTCCATGCGCGCCATCGGCGCTCTGTGCATCCGGCTCCAATGCATTGTCATGCCCATACACGCCTGGGTCGCGGTAGTCAATATGCTGTGCGCCGGCCTGGGTAAAGCCAAGGGCGCCCTTCTGCTGTCCACCTCCCGCCAGGGCACCTGTTTTCTGCCCATCGTCTACCCTCTGGCCTATTTCGGCGGGGCCAACGGCGTAGCCTCTGTTCAGGCGGTGGCCGACGCGCTTACCCTGATCCTGGCCCTGCCCCT
>CAZUWQ010000086.1:0-4667 GCA_964624195.1 uncultured Oscillospiraceae bacterium
GGTTCACCAAGTCCAAGTTTGAGGATCAGGCCCTGAAGTGGGACTCCCCCTGGGGCGTGGGCTATCCCGGCTGGCATATCGAGTGCTCCTGCATCTCCATAAAGTATAACGGGGAGTATCTGGACCTGCATTGCGGCGGCATCGACAACGCCTTTCCCCACCACACCAATGAGATCGCCCAGTCGGAGTCCTATCTGGGCCACCCCTGGTGCCGGCAGTGGTTCCATGTCCACCACCTGAACACCAGCGCGGGCAAGATGTCCAAGTCCAAGGGGGAGTTTCTCACCGTGTCCCTGCTGGAGGAGAGGGGTTACGACCCGCTGGCGTACCGGTTTTTCTGCCTCCAGAGCCATTACCGCAAGGCGCTGGTGTTCTCCTGGGAGAATCTGGACAACGCCGCCACCGCCTATCAGAAGCTGATCAGGCGGGTGGCCGCGCTGAGCGAGGACGGCCCGGTGGACGAGACCGTGGTCGGGGAGTACCGGGCGCGGTTCATGGAGAAGGTGGGCAATGACCTGAACACCGCCCAGGGCGTGACCCTGCTGTACGACGCGCTGAAAGCGCCTGCCAGTGACGGCACCAGGCGGGCCATTTTAAAGGACTTTGACCAGGTGCTGGGCCTGTCTCTGCTGGAAAAGGCGGCGGAGCTGCGGGAGAAAGAGACGGCCCAGGTCAGGTCGGCGTCCAGCCAGGACGGGTTCACCATCCGGGGCGAGGGCGACGCGGAGATCGACGGGCTGGTGCTGCGCCGTGCGGAGGCGAAAAAGGCGAAGGACTTTGCCCAGGCGGACCGGATCCGGGATCAGCTGAAGGAGATGGGCATTGAGGTCACCGACCTGCCGGGCGGCGCATCCTGGCGGAGGGTGTGATGACGGAGTACCGGATGCCCTGGCGGGAGGGCGAGGCCTCGCTGACGGAGAAGCGCTCTGAGTTTATCGGCCATGTCTGGCCGGTGGAGACGGAGGCGGAGGCCCGCTGCCACATCGAGGCCATGAAAAAGAAATACCACGACGCCCGGCACAACTGCTGGTGCTACCTGGTCCGGGGCGGCCCCTCCCGGTACTCCGACGACGGGGAACCCCAGGGCACGGCGGGCCAGCCCATGCTGTCCGTCTTTGAAAAGGCGGGGGTGACCAACGTGTGCTGTGTGGTCACCCGGTACTTCGGCGGCATCCTGCTGGGGACGGGCGGCCTGGCGCGGGCCTATACCCAGGCCGCCAGGGAGACGCTGGCCGCGGCGGGCGTCTGCGTGGCGCGCCGCTGGGTGGAGATGGCGGTGGAGTGCCCCTACAGCTTCTTCGAGCGGGTGAAGCAGGAGGTGACCGCCCTCGACGGGGTGGTGGGCGACGTGGACTACGCCGCCGGCGTCACCGTCCACGCCCTGCTGCCGGAGGGGCAGAGCGCCGCCTTTTCCGCCCGCGTTACAGAGCTGTCCGCCGGCGGCTTCGCCGCGGTGGAGCTGGGGGAGCGGTTCAGGAGCGTCCCGCTGTAAGGACGACCCTGTGGATCCGGGCGGAAAATATGCTCGGGCCTGCCATTTTTGCTCATATACGCTGAACCGGCCTTGCGTTTCAGAGCTTTTCCTCACAAGCTGCTCCTGACGCAGGCAGGGCGGGAGGCCGACCCCTTCGGGATGACCTCTCGCCCTTTTTTTATTATCCTGTTTCGCGCGGGCCCTTTCAGCACACGGAAGGTATTTGAAATGTGCTGCCCGGTTCCGCCTTGCCGGTTTTTGAGATCCAGACAGCGGACCTTTTCCGACAGACTGGAAATATGGCCGGGGCGCGGGGCTCCCGCGCTCAGTTGAACTTGTATATCTTTTGCGCGAAGCGGTACAGCTTGACGGACAGCTTCCGGCCCTGATAGCCGGGGATGTTGGTGGCTGCGTTGGTCACCTTATAGCGGCAGCGGCGGTAAAGGGCCGGGTCCTTCTGCCGCAGCAGCTCCCACAGCTCGGCGCGCATCCCCAGGGACTCGGGCGTGTTGGCGATGACGGCGAAAATGGAGGAGATGGTCATCATCATGGACAGGTAGCTCAGCATATACCGGCCCAGCTTGGGCTGGCTCTCCTTGATGGCCAGCACGTCGTGGGCGGCGATCATCAGCTTGGTCACCCGCACCTGCTGGTCGATGCGTCCGGCCATCACCGACTCGTTGACGCTCTGGTCCTCCCGGCCGATGAAGTAACGGTAGAGGTCCACATTGAGGTAGTACATGGTCTTGACAAAAGGCAGGGGCTGATAGACAAAGATGTTGTCCACATAGAAGGTGTGCTTGGGCAGCTCCAGCCCGCAGTCCCGCAGCAGCCGCGTGCGGTAGATCACCGAGTGCATCAGCAGATATTGGGAGGGCCTGAAATTGCGGATCTCGTTCCAGGACAGGACGCGGTCGGCGGGGAACACGTTTTTGTACTTCATCACGCGCTGAGTGTTGTCGGTGGTGTGCTCGTACACGAAGTTGGTGATGAGCAGGTCCACCGGGGCGGGCAGCCTGGAGAACTGCCGCAGCTTGTCCATGACCTGGGCCAGGGCGTCCGCGTCCAGCCAGTCGTCGGAGTCCACTACTTTATAATATAGTCCGGCGGCGTTTCGGAGGCCCTGGTTGACGCCCTCTCCGTGGCCGCCGTTCTCCTGGTGGATGACCCGGATAATGCCGGGGTACCGTTCGGCCCAGGCGTCGCATTTGGCGGGGGTGTCGTCCCTGGTGGAGCCGTCGTCCACCAGGATGATCTCGACCTCATCGCCGCCGGTGAGCAGGGTCTCGACGCAGTGGTCCATGTAGTCCGCCGAATTATAGCAGGGGACGGCAAAGGTAAGCAGCTTGTCCATCGGTGTCACTCTCCCAGCAGAGAATCCGCCAGGGCCAGCGCGCGGCCCACAATGGCGTCCATGTTATAGTATTTGTATTCGGCCAGCCGCCCCAGCAGATGGAGGTTGGAAAACCGGCCGGCCTCGGCCCTGTACCGGTCGTAGAGGGCCAGGCTTTCCCCGTTGAGGATGGCGTAATAGGGGGTCTCCCCGGCGGCGCCGGTGTAGGCGCGGGGATACTCCTTCATGATGGTGGTAACATCGTCCTCCAGGCGCTTGCCGGTGAGGTGCTTGAACTCGGTGATCCGGGTGAAGTCCTCGTCCATGGTGTAATTCACCGTGCCGTGGGTCTGGTAGCGCCGCTTCTGCCAGGTCTCAAAGGCGAAGTCCAGCGTGCGGTAGGGCAGACGGCCGAATTTCAGGCCGAAGAACTCGTCCACCGCCCCGGTGAACACCACAGGGCCGGGGAAGGGGGCTCCGTCCAGCAGGATCGTCCCGTCCGCCAGGGTGAGCCGGCCGGCGGCGTCCACCCCCAGCTCCACGGTGATGCTGGGATGGTCCAGCAGCTTTTCAAACAGGGGGGTGTAGCCCTCCAGGGGCATCCCCTGATAGGCGTCCTGAAAGTAGCGGCAGTCGCGGCTGAGGAACACGGGGACCCGGGCGGTGGTGCCGGGGTCGATCTCCTCGGGGGTCTGGCCCCACTGCTTCATGGTGTAGCGGACAAAGACGTGCTCGTATACATAGTCCGCCAGGGCGGCGATCTCCGGGTCGGGGCTCTGCCGCAGATCTAAAATGGTGACCTTTTTCTCCGCCCCGTAGGTGTCGATCAGTTTTTTCTCCAGCGCCGCGGCCCTTTCGGGGCCGAAGGCCGTCTCCAGGGAGACCAGATTGAAGGGTACCGGCAGCTGGGCCCGCCCCCCTTCCACCGGGATGTCGGCCACCACCTCGTGCTGATAGTCCCGCCAGGCGGTGAATCGGGACAGGTAGTCGAACACCCGCTTATCATTGGTGTGGAAGATGTGAGGGCCGTACTGGTGGATCAGCACCCCGGCGTCGTCCAGCCGATCGTAGGCGTTGCCGCCGATGTGGTCCCGGCGCTCCAGCAGAAGCACCCGCCGTCCGGCGTCCGCCAGCCGCCGGGCGGTGACGGCCCCCGCGAAGCCGGCGCCGATGATCAGGGCATCAAACTGTGCCAAATCATCACGTCCTTTTCGAATTTGACGGCCTGCCCGCGGCGGGCCGCCTCCCGGATATCATAACAGATATGGCGGGAAAAGAGTATTAAGATTTTTGAAAGGTATAAAGTGATTATACAGCAAGGCGGGAGAAAACACAACCATGTCTGGCGCGCGATAAAAATATTGTGCGGGGCGAAAAAATGTGGTACAATGCTGAAAAAGGCGAAAGCACGGAAAGCGAGGAGCTGCCATGGACGGAGTGATCCAGAAGTTCCGGGGCGCCCTGGGCGGGTTCAACCGCCGGGACGTGGCCCGCTATATCGAGCAGACCGCCGCCGAGCACCGCAAGCGGGTGGCCGGACTGGAGGAGGAGTTGTCCCGCTCGGAGGCCCGCCGGGCGGAGCTGGAGGAGGAGCTGGCCGGACTCCGGGACGAAAAGGGCAACGCGGCCGCTGAGGAGGCCAGGGCGCGGGCCAGCCTGGAGGAGTCCACCCGGACCTTGTCCAGGCTGCGGGGGGAGCTGTCCCAGACCGAGTCTATGCTGAAGGCGGCCCGGAACGAGCTGACCCGGCTGGAGGGCCAGGTGGCGGAGCTGGAGCCCATGGCCAAGCGGTACGAGGAGCTGAAGGACCGGGTGGCCACCGTGGAGCTGGACGCCCACCGGAAGGCCCAGGCCACGGTG
>CAZUWQ010000087.1:0-4612 GCA_964624195.1 uncultured Oscillospiraceae bacterium
CGAGCTGGCAAAGGAGGAACTGCTGAAAAAGAAAGAGGCCGTCAGGTCAGCCCGCGGCAAACGTGAAAAATCATAAGAACTCGATCGCCATCAAAAACACAACATAAAGATCGGGACTCTCCATTTTCTGGTGAGTCCCGATCTTTTGTTCCGGAAAGCGCCGGATCAGCGCAGGCTCTTGTCGTAGGGGATGCCCTCCGCCTTGGGCGCTCTGGACTTCTTGGAGGTGAAGGCCAGCACCAGCAGCGAGATGATATAGGGCAGCATATTGTACACCGAGCTGGGAATGGGAAGCGCGGACAGGAACGGGAAGCCGGTATACACATTGGACAGGGCGCGGAACAGTCCGAACAGCACCGCCGCCCAGGCGATACGGGAGGGCTTCCACTGGCCGAAGATCATTACCGCCAGGGACAGGAAACCGAAGCCGGCCACGCCGTACTCAAACCGCCACTCGGACACGCCGGCCAGGATGTAGCAGATGCCGCCCAGACCGCCCAGACCGCCGGAGATCAGCACGCCGGCCCAGCGCATCTTATACACATTGATGCCCACCGAATCGGCCGCCTGGGGGTGCTCGCCGCAGGCCATGAGCCGCAGGCCGAACCTGGTCTTGTACAGCACGATGTATGCCACGATCAGCGCCAGCACCGCCACCAGCATGAACCAGTTGAACTCAAAGGAGCCGATGCTGACGATAAAGGAACGCTTGGCGCCGGCGTATTGGATAGTGGACGATACGTTGTTGGGGTCCGCGGCCATATTGATGGCCTTGACGATGACGGTGGCCGCGGCAGTGCCCAGCATATTCATGGCAGTACCGACGATGGTCTGGTCCGCCTTGAAGTTGATGCTGGCAATGCCCAGCAGACAGGAGTAGAGCACACCGAACACCACCGCGCCCAGCATGACCAGCAGCACCATGGCCCCGGCGGGGAGGCTGGTCGGCAGGTAGCGCATCATCAGCGCGCCGCCCAGGGCGCCGATGACCATGATGCCCTCAAGCCCCAGGTTGATGACGCCGGAGTGCTCCGCGAAGCACCCGCCCAGCGCCACCAGCACCAGTACCGACGAGAAGATCAGAGTATATTGAATCAACAGCGTCATGCTTCATCGCCCCCCTTCCCGGCTTCGCCGTCCGCGGCCTGTGCTTCCGCAAGCTGCTTCATCCGCTCCTTTTCCTCTTTTCTGTCCAGAGCACGGTTGATGGCATACTTCAGGAAGAAGACGAAACCGCACAGATAGATGATAAGCGAAGAGATCAGGTCGGAGATCTGCGAGGCGTACATGGTCTTGTCCACATAAGCGCCGCCGGCGGTGATGTGCTGGATAAAGAAGGACGCGAAGATGGTCCCGATGGGATTCAGGCCGCCCAGGAAGGTGGCCGCGATGCCGTTGAAGCCCATGTTGGGCACAGAAGACTGGGTGCAGGACCACTGCTCGTAGCCGCTCTGGTAGAGCAGAGATCCGCCCAGACCGGCCAGCGCGCCGGCGATGATCAGCGTCAGGATGATGTTGCGCTTCTCCGCCATGCCGCAGTACTTGGCCGCGTTCTTGTTGTAGCCCGTGGCCTTCAGCTCATAGCCGAACTTGGTCTTCCCCAGCACCACCCAGACCACAATGGCCAGGATGATGGACAGCGGGATGGCGATCGTCACATACTGGTTGTCGTTGAACAGCTTGTCCAGCCCCAGGGTCGGCAGCAGCGCGTTGCGGCCGAAGCTGGTCATTTGCAGAGTGTAGGGACTGGTGTCCTCCTTGACGTTGGTCAGGACCATGTTCGTCACATACAGTCCGATCCAGTTGAGCATGATCCCGGAAATGACCTCGTTGACGTTGCAGTAGGACTTCAGCAGACCCACGACAGCGCCCATCACACCGCCCGCCACAATGGCAAGCAGCATACACGGAAGCCAGTGCCAGCCCCAGGCCAGCGCGGCGTACAGCGCGGCGCAGCCTCCGGCCACATACTGACCGGCGGCGCCGATGTTGAACAGGCCGACCTTGTAGGCAAACAGCACAGACAGGGCACACATCAGCAAAGGCGCCGTCTTGACCAGAGTGTTGCCCAGGTATTTCAGCTTGGACTCCGCCCGGTTGTAGTTAAAGAAGTTCTTGATGACCGCCAAAATGGCGTCCCCCGCTCCGGAGGGGTTAATGAACAGAAGCACGATATAGCCGATCAGCAGGCCCAGTACGATGCAGACCAGCGCCGCCAGAAGGGACTGCACCGTGCTGTTCCGCAGCAGATTTCTTTTCTTCATGCGCTCACCTCATCCCTTTTCGCGCCGGCCATGTAGAGGCCCAACTCCTCCTGCGTGGTCTTCTTGGGATCCAGTTCTCCCACGATCTCACCCTCATACATCACCAGGATCCGATCCGGGACATCCATGACCTCGTCCAACTCCAGAGACACCAGCAGCACCGCCTTCCCGGCGTCGCGCTGGGCCACCAGCTGCTTATGGATGTACTCGATGGCGCCCACGTCCAGGCCGCGGGTGGGCTGGACGGCTACCAGCAGCTCCGGCCCCTTGTCGATCTCGCGGGCTACGATGGCCTTTTGCTGGTTGCCGCCGGACATACTGCGGGCCGGCGTCACCGGGCCCTGGCCGGAACGCACGTCATACTGTTCAATGAGCCGCTCCGCGTAGGCGCGGATATTGCCCCGGCGGAGAAATCCCGCCTTATTGGTAAACTCCGGCTCAAAGTACCGCTGGAGCACCAGGTTGTCCTCCAGGCTGTAATCCAACACCAGGCCGTGCTTATGCCGGTCCTCGGGGATATGGCTCATGCCCATGATACTGCGCTGACGGATCGGAGCGCGGGTGATATCCTTGCCGCACATGGTGATCTTACCGCTGGACAGCGGCTCCAGACCGGTAAGACCATAGACGAATTCGGTCTGCCCGTTTCCGTCGATACCGGCAATACAGACGATCTCGCCGCCCCGCACCTTCAAGGACACGTTTTTTACCGCGTCGTTCTTGTGGGCCTTGGATGCCACGGTCATCCCCTGGATGTCCAGGACGACCTCACCCGGCTGCAACGGCTTCTTCTCCACATGGAAGCTGACGTTGCGGCCCACCATCATGGCAGACAGCTCCTCCACTGTGGTATTGGCCGTCTCCACCGTGCCGATGTACTTGCCCTTGCGCAGCACCGTGCAGCGGTCCGCTACCGCCATGATTTCCGCCAGCTTGTGGGAGATGAACAGAATGCTCTTTCCCTCCTGGGCCAGGTTCTTCATGATCTGCATCAGCTCGTTGATCTCCTGGGGCGTCAGTACCGCGGTAGGCTCGTCAAAGATCAGGATCTCGTTGTCCCTGTACAGCATTTTCAGGATCTCTGTCCGCTGCTGCATCCCCACGGTGATGTCTTCGATCAGCGCGTCCGGGTCAACGTGCAGTCCATACTTTTCGGACAGCGCCATCACCTTTTCCCGGGCCTCTTTCTTTTGGAGGAACCCTGCCTTGCATGGCTCCACGCCCATGATGATGTTGTCCAGCACCGTAAAGCACTCCACCAGCTTGAAGTGCTGGTGCACCATGCCGATCCCCAAAGCGTTGGCGTCGTTCGGGTCCTTGATGCTCACCTTTTGGCCGTCTTTCCGGATCTCGCCCTCCTCCGGCTGATACAGGCCGAACAACACGCTCATCAGGGTGGATTTCCCCGCGCCGTTCTCGCCCAGCAGCGCATGGATCTCGCCCTTTTTCAATTGCAGGGTGATGTTGTCGTTGGCAATGATCCCCGGAAACCGCTTTGTGATGCCTATCATCTCAATGGCATACTGACTATCCACGCAAAACGCACTCCCTTCCCTTTTCCGGCCCGCGCCCCTCCCCTTCCCAGGGGCCGATACCTTTCGATGCTCTGATTATACTATAAGATGCCGCATAAAGCAAAGAAAAAATAATAAAATGTGACAAAAAAACACGGCGCAGCAGCGCCGTGTTTTTTTGTAGAAGGTTGTCGCGTGATCACACGATCTGGCCCTGATAATCCACGGTCACATTGGTGACGGTGGGCTCGACCGTAGTGTCGTTGGAGACGGTGATCTTGCCGTCGAACATATCAGCGACCAGCGCCTTGTAGTCATCCTGGGTGAAGCCGTCGCCCCACTGCGTGCTGTCCATGGGGATCTGCACATAGTTGGCCTCGGGATCGCTGCCGGACACCAGGCCCAGGTTCTCGATCTTGCCCACATAGTTCGCCCAGTTGCCGTTGACGATAACATCGGTCAGCGTGTCATAGGTGGTGGGATACAGGCCCTTCATAGCGGAGGTGACGGTCAGGTCCATGTACTGGCTGGCGTCGCCATTCTCGCCGGCGGCGTAGCTGGCGATGACCGCGGCCTGGTCGACGTCAACGCCGATGACCTTGCCGTTGGCCTTCAGAGCAGCGTCCACCGCGGAGGTGTAGATACCGCCGCCGCAGGCGAACACGATCTCGGTGCCGCCGGCGTACCAGGTGTCCATCACGGCGGTGATGTCGGCGGTGCCGTAGAACAGGCCGCCGTAGACATACTTCATGTCAACATTGATGCCCAGCTCGGCGGCGGCGGCGTCAGCGCCCTGCACGAAGCCATAGCCATAACGCACCACGGCGGGGACGG
>CAZUWQ010000088.1:0-4604 GCA_964624195.1 uncultured Oscillospiraceae bacterium
AAGGTATAGCTGGCGCCCTTCAGCACCTCTTTGGTGCCGAAGCTCTTTTTCACGTTCCGTAAGATCAGCTCCACCGGTCAGCATCCTCTCTTTCCGCGGATCCCGCGGGGCGCTTCCGCCCCGCGGCGAGACAGGTCACGGACAGGGCCAGCCCCGCCGCCGCCATCACAATGACCACAACAGCCGCGTAGTCGTCGCCCACCAGCGACAGGATCTCCCCCGTGCCGTTGAACACCACATGGGCCAGCATGGAGGGCAGGATGGAGCCGGAGCGCAGCGTCATCCCGCCGAACACCAGCCCCAGCAGGAAGGCGTAGGCGATCCACACCGGGTGCCCGTGGCACACGCCGAAGATCGCCGCCGACAGCACCAGCGCCAGCCAGCCCGGCATGGCGCGGCGCAGCCGGGACAGGATCAGCCCCCGGAACACCACCTCCTCCACCACCGGGGCCGCCAGCGCGGTGGCGATAAACGCCATCACGCCGGAGTCGTTCAGGGAGGCGGACGCCTCGGCGTAGGACTCCATCCACGCCTCCGGCAGGGCGGACAGGACCAGCGTCACCGCCAGGTAGAGCGGCGGGGCGGCGCCTATCGCCGCCAGGGCGGTGGTACAGGGCACGCCCCTGACCCCCGCCTCCGTCAGCGGGTTTTTCCGCCGGATCAGGAAGATCAGCAGCAAAATGCCCAGGGTGAGCAGATCGGAGATCAGGGTCAGCAAGGGGGTCATGGCGTAGACCATCTCCGTGGCCGCGTCCGGGTCCACCGCGCCGGTGGTCAGCAGCAGCTCCACCGAGACCGCCACGCTGATCACAAGACTCACCAGGAACTGGCACCCCAAAAACAGCGCCAGATAGCCCACGCACCGGGCGACGGCGCCCATCACCCGCATGGCGGGGGACACGTTTTCCTCATTCATAACAGTTCAAGCCCTTCTGAGACGGCCCGGCGCTCCCCGCGCCGGCCGCGCGGCGCCATCGCCCGCCGCCCTCCCCTCCGCGGCCTCCGATACGGGCGCCGCGGCTCAAAATAACAGCTTTTTTTGCCAAACGTAACATATCATTTCCCCGCCGTTTTGTCAATGGACGCGGCAGGCGTTCCGCGGCCGCGCAAAAGGGCGGATCCCTCCGCGGGCTCTGGGAATTTTCCTTTTCCCCTTGCCAAGCGCTGTCGAATTATGTAGAATAGAGCCATGTTGGTACTTACCCCGCGGAAAAGGAGCATCCTATGAAAAAACGGTTCCTGTCCCTTCTCATCGCCGCCG
Source organism: uncultured Oscillospiraceae bacterium (assembly GCA_964624195.1). Lineage (GTDB taxonomy): Bacteria > Bacillota > Clostridia > Oscillospirales > Oscillospiraceae > Enterenecus. The sequence goes on from CAZUWQ010000088.1 coordinate 1,262, forward strand.
CCCTGCTGGCGGCCATAGCGCCCACGGCAGGCGCGGCGTCTGTCCGAAGCATGAATTTTTCCGACGTGTCCCAGGGCGACTGGTACTATGACAGCGTCAAGGAACTGTACGATGCCGGCGTCATCGACGGGAAGGGCGGCAACCTGTTCGGCAGCCGGGACAACGTCACCTGGGGAGAGGCGTTCAAGCTGATCCTGCTGTCCATCGGCTGCGACGCGCCCGCGTCGGTGCCGGGAAAGCACTGGGCCTACCCCTACATCCAGATGGCCCTGGACAACCGCCTGGTGTACTCCTTTGACGAGACCCAGCTGGACGGGTCCCCCACCCGGCTCCAGGCGGCCCACATGGTGGCCCGGGCCCTGGATCTGCTGTCCATCTCCGGCGAAAGCCCCTTTGCCGACTGCGACGACGGCTATGTGGTCAAGCTCTATGAGAAGGGCATTTTCACCGGCTCCCTGGATCAGGACGGGACGCTGTGCTTCCTGCCCGACAACTTCATCACCCGGGCGGAGATGTCCGCCGTGCTGTGCCGGATGCGGCATACCGACGTGACCGAGGGTATGTTCCGGTACAGCAACTACTGGATCAACGAGCTGGAGGACGTCGCTCCCTACGCGTACCAGACGGAGCTGTTCACGCAGACGGACGGCGTGATGACCTACGCCGGCGGCGAGACCACCCTGGGGGTGGACGTGTCCGAGCACAAGCAGAGCATCGACTGGGAGAAGGTGAAGGCGGCGGGGATCGACTTCGCCATCATCCGGGTGGGCGGCCGGCTCATCCAGTCCGGCGGCCTGTACGAGGACAAATATGTGTTCCAGAATATCGAGGGCGCCCTGGCCGCCGGGCTGAAGGTGGGCGTGTACTTCTTCTCCCAGGCCATCACCGCCGAGGAGGGGCTGGAGGAGGCGGAATTCCTGCTGGAGCGCATCCGGGGCTACGACCTGACCTATCCGGTGGTGTGCGACTGGGAGTACCTCATGGGCAGCTCCGCCCGGACCTACGGCGTGGAGCCGGCCGACGTCACCGCCGGCATCGCCGCCTTCTGTGACCGGGTGGCCCAGGAGGGCTACCGCCCCATGGTATACTTCAACGCCTACTGCGGCTACATCAAAATGGACCTGCGCCAGCTCACCGACTACGATTTCTGGTATGCCGAGTACGATGACACGCCGGATTTCCGCTACCACTTCCAGATGTGGCAGTACAGCTCCAAGGGCAGGGTGGACGGCATCAGCGGCGACGTGGACATGAACCTCTGCTTCGTGCCCTACGGGGACTGAGGCAGAGGACAAGGACTCTGCCCCGGGGAAATTTTTCGGAGATCCCGGGAGAAAATCCTTGACTTTTCCCGCCGGAATCGATATACTGTTAAAGCCGCTTTGAATGGGTGTGGTGTTTCCACAGAAAAGAGGGGACCTCCCCCGCCCCCGACAGCGAGCCCGTAATAAAGGAAAGGCAGGTGCAGCTATGCACGCGATCATCGAGACCGGCGGCAAGCAGTATAAGGTGGCCGAGGGCGACGTCCTCTACATCGAAAAACTGAATGTGGAAGCCGGCAATTCCGTCACCTTCGACAAGGTCCTGGCCGTCATCGACGGCGACAGCGCCAAATTCGGCGCCCCCACCGTGGACGGCGCCAGCGTCACCGCCAACGTGGTGAAGAACGGCAAGGGCAGGAAGATCATCGTCTTCAAGTACAAGCCCAAGAAGAACTATCGTCGGAAGCAGGGCCATCGTCAGCCCTATACCAAGGTGGAGATCACCAAGGTGAACGCCTGAGCTCGGACCGATGACCACCGTTACGTTCCACCGCGCCGGCCGCCGCCTGGACGGTCTCGTGGTGGAGGGACACAGCGGCTATGCCGAAGCGGGCAGCGACATCGTCTGCGCCGCCATCTCCGCCGCCGTGGGCGTGACCGAGTGCTCCGTCAACGAGGTGCTGGGCCTGGCCGCCCCGGTGAAGGCGCGGGAGGCGGACGGCTATCTCTCTCTCAGGCTCCCGGCGGGGCTGGGGCAGACCAATGAGCACACCTGTCAGACCCTTCTGACCGGCCTGATGGTCTACCTGCGGGCCCTGTCCGAGGCGTACCCGGAAAATCTCGTCGTCCTGCTGGACGACGATGACGAGGACTGACGTTCTCGATCATCCTTTTAGAAAGGACGGAAAAGACAATGCTGAAGATCAACATTCAGTTCTTCGCCCACAAAAAGGGCGGCGGCTCCACCAAAAACGGCCGTGACTCCGAGTCCAAGCGGCTCGGCGTGAAGCGGAGCGACGGCCAGTTCGTGCTGGCCGGCAACGTGCTGGTGCGTCAGCGGGGCAGCCACATCCACCCCGGCGCCAACGTGGGCAAGGGCAGCGACGACACCCTGTTTGCCAAGGTGGACGGCACTGTGAAGTTTGAGCGCATGGGCAGGGACCGCAAAAAGGTCTCCGTGTACGAGACCGCCCGGTAAGCGGAAAACGCGCAATGTCGGAAGATCCAACCAGAGTGGTACAACGGGAAGGAAGGTAGTGTGAAAGGACCCCGGGAGGGGTGTCTTTCGCGTGTGATCAAATCAAATTTTGAGCTTTCCTGAAGGTTCAAAATTTGCCTCCGTCTGTCGAAAAGTCTTTTCGACAGACGAAAAAGCCTGTTGCTGCCGCGACAGGCTTTTGTTTTTGTGCCCCTTGCCGGGCATACTGAGAAAAGCGCGCCCCAAGGAGGTGCTTCCATGACCAACCAATTTATCGACACCGCCCGCGTCACCGTCCGGGCGGGCAGCGGCGGGGGAGGGGCGGTGTCCTTCCACCGGGAAAAGTATGTAGCCGCCGGCGGGCCGGACGGCGGGGACGGGGGCCGGGGCGGCAGCGTGGTGCTCCGGGTGGACCCCCATATGTCCACCCTGATGGACTTCCGCTACAAGCGCAAATATGTGGCCGAAAACGGCATGGACGGCAGCGGCAAGCGCTGCGCCGGAAAGGACGGCGCCGACCTGATCATCCGGGTGCCCCGGGGCACGGTGGTCCGGGACCCGGAGAGCAAGGAGATCATCTGCGATATGTCCGGGGACGGGGACTTTGTGCTGGCCCGCGGGGGCAGGGGGGGCTGGGGCAACCAGCACTTCGCCACCCCCACCCGGCAGGCGCCCCGCTTCGCCAAGGCGGGTCTGCCCGGCCAATACCGGGAGGTGCTGCTGGAGCTGAAGCTGCTGGCCGACGTGGGCCTGGTGGGTTTCCCCAACGTGGGCAAATCCACCCTGCTCAGCGTGGTGACCCGCGCCCAGCCCAAGATCGCCAACTATCACTTCACCACCCTGTCCCCCAACCTGGGCGTGGTGCCCATGGAGGACGGGCGCT
>CAZUWQ010000089.1:0-3274 GCA_964624195.1 uncultured Oscillospiraceae bacterium
CCCTCAAAGCCCTTAAAAGAGCCGGGCCGTATTGACAAAAAGGAAAGCCGCGCCCTCCGGCGCGGCCATCCTTATTCCTCATATACGGCCCGGCTCCCCCCGATATACTTGGGCCGGGTCCTGGCACACAGCAGAATAGCCTGTCCCACATGGTCCAGCGACAGCCGGACCGGCACCGCCACATCCCGCAGGTGCATCCCGATCAGGGTGCCGCCGATATCCATTCCGGCATGGGCCCTGATGTGCTCCACCGCCACCGGCCGGTCAAAGGCCGCCCAGGCCGCCGTAGCAAAGGCGCCCCCCGCCTTGGGCTGGGGCACCACCCGCACCGGGTCATAGCCGTACTGCCGGGCGCACTCCTCTTCCAGGATCAGCGCCCGGTTCAAATGCTCACAGCACTGTGCCGCCAGCCAGATCTCCCGCTCCCGCAGCACGGGCAGGATGCCGTCCAGCGCAGCCTGGGCCGCCTCCCGGCTGGACGCCTTACCAATGCGCCCGCCCAGCAGCTCCGACGACGAACAGCCCACCACGAACAGATCGCCGCTCCGCAGCTCCGCCTGGGCCAGCAGCTCCTCCGCCGCCTGCCGGGTCTGCGCCCGGATCAGGTCCAGTTCCGTCTCCATGGCTTGCCCCTTACAGTCCATACAGCCTTCCATATTTCTCCTCCAGATAGTCGGTAAACACCGTGGGGTCGAAGTCGCCGCAGGCGTTGCGCACCACCTGGGCCGGCTCCAGCAGACCGCCGAACCGGTGTACCTTCTCCTTCAGCCACGCCGTCACCCCGGACAGGTCGCCCCGGCCCACCGGGCCCCACACGTCGATATCCTTCTCCATGTTCCGCAGCATCTGCGCACCGTAGGCGCTGCCCAGGGCGTAGGAGGGAAAATAGCCGAAGGAGCCGCCGGACCAGTGGGAATCCTGGAGACAGCCCCGCCTGTCGTCGGGCACGTCCACCCCCAGATACTCCTTGTACAGCCGGTTCCACTCCGCCGGCACGTCCGCCACCGCCAGCGTGCCGCCGATGAGCCCCTTCTCGATCTCATAGCGCACCATCACATGGAGGCAGTAGGTCAGCTCGTCCGCCTCCGTGCGGATCAGCGACGGCTGCACCTTGTTCACCGCCCGGTAGAACCGCTCCGCCGTCACATCCTCAAGCTGCTCCGGGAACAGCTCCCGCATTTTGGGGAAGATGGCCCGGATGAAGGGCTCCGACCGGCCGATCAGATTTTCGTAGAACCGGGACTGGCTCTCGTGCACCCCCATGGACACCCCGCCGGCCAGACAGGTGTACTCCACCTCGTCGCAGACGTCCAGCTCATACCGGGCGTGGCCCCCCTCGTGGATGACGGAGTACATGGAGGAGGACACATCATCCTCGTCATACCGGGTGGTGATGCGCACGTCCTTGTTGTTGAAGTTCAGGGTAAAGGGGTGCTCCGTCTCCCCGATGCCGCAGTGGGCCCGGTCCAGTCCCAGCACCTCCATCAGGTAGTCGGAAAATTTCCGCTGGGCCTCCACCGGGTAGTGCCGCCGCAGGAAGCTGTCGTCGATCTGCTCCTTCTCGCCCACCGCCCGGATCAGCGGCACCAGCCGCTCCCGGAGCACCCCGAAAAACCGGTCCAGATAGGCCATATCCACTCCCCGCTCATACTCGTTGAGCAGGGCGTCATAGGGGGCCTTGGAATCGTCATAGTAGCCGGCGAATTTCTGATTGAAGGCCACTAATTTTTCCAGCACCGGCCGGAACAGGGCAAAGTCGCTGTTCTCCTTGGCCCGGTGCCACACATCGCTGGCCTCGTTGGTGAGCACGGCGTACTCCATATATTCGTCCGCCGGGATGCGGGACAGCTGCCGCCAGCTCCTCCCCAGCTCCTCCACCTGCCGCCGGGTCAACTGGTCCAGCTCCTCCTTCCGCCCCTCCAGAAAGGTGAGCGTCTCCCCCACCGCCGGGTCCGTCATCAGCTTGTGACGCTCCCCCGCCAGCACGCCCAGGGCCACGCCCCGTCCCTCCGACGTGTCCTTCGGCGCCACGGTGACGCCGTCCAGATACAGCGCGGAATCCGCCGCGTAATAGGCGTACAGCTTTCGCTGCGTCTCCGTCAGCCGCGCCAATGCCTGTGTCAATTCCATGTGTCTTCCCCCATCTTCTCTGTGATCCCGCCCCTGCGTACAGAGAGCGTTACATCGTCCTCACTTCCAGCTCCACCCCGTCCCGCCGGGCCAGCATCCGGGCCAGGGCCAGCCCCTGGGGATCCAGGCCCCCGTCGGTGATGACCACCGTGCCCCTCCATAGCCCGGAGCGCCGCAGCCACAGCAGGCCCCGCACCGTCTGCTCCAGCCCGTCGCCGCAGCCCCGGCCCACGATCACCGCCCGCACCGGGCACGGCGCCGGCAGCAGCAGCCGCCCCAGCCCCAGCCAGACGGCCCCGGCCAGCCCGAAGGCCGCCGGCAGGATCAGCAAAAACTCGATCCCCGGCATGATCTCCCCACCTCCTGGGCCATTTTATGCCAGGAATGGGAAAATCGTCACCGATTGAGGCATACAAGCTCCGCCTTCCCGTTTTCCACCCGGATGGCGGTATAGGCGCCGTGGGCAAAGCCCCAGCCGGTCATCCCCCGCTTCATCAGCTCATCCTCCCCGGCCAGACCCAGGTGGCGTACCACCAGGGACAGCGAGCCGTTGTGCGCCACCAGCAGCGTGTCCTCCCCCCCGGCGATCACCTCGTCCACGCAGGCCCCCACGCGGCGGGCCATGTCCTCCGGGGCCTCGCCCCCCGGCGGGGGCACATGGTACCAGTCGTCCAGCAGCTCCGGCAGCCGGGGAAAGATCCGGTTGGCCTGTTCCCAGTCCGCGTCCTCCAGCTCCCCCATATCCTGCTCCCGCAGACCGGGGCACGGCTCCGGCGTCACGCCCCGCCCCGCCGTGCAGATGAGAGCCGTGTCCCACGCCCGCTTCAGGTCGCTGGCGCGGCAGCGGGTAAAGGACGTCTCCCGCAGCTTCTCCGCCGTCTGCCGGGCCTGCTCCCTCCCCAGCTCGGTGAGGGGATGATCGGACCGGCCGAAAAACAGCCGCCTCTCGTTGCCCACAGACTGCCCGTGGCGCACCAGGTAGAGCATCATGGCGATCCCTCCTTAGAGCCTGTTTAAGCTCTCGAAATATGCTGGATCTGCCCGGTTTTTTCGCCGGACGAGGGCGATCCCACGCGGACGTACTGAATGTACGGCAGGGAGGATCGGCAAAGTATGGCGGAAAAGGGCGGGCGCGGACGGCGTG
>CAZUWQ010000089.1:3374-4589 GCA_964624195.1 uncultured Oscillospiraceae bacterium
GCGGACGGCGTGTTGATAGCTTTGAAACAGGCTTTAGATCAGGTTGGTGATCCCGAACGTCAGCGCGCTCACCGCCACCCCGGCGATGAGCACGCCCACCAGGATGGCGGGGATGGCCTTCCGCAGCGGCATATCCAGAAACGCCGCCACCAGCGCCCCCGTCCACGCCCCCGTCCCGGGCAGGGGGATAGCCACCAGAATGATCAGGCCCAGGTATTTGTACCGGGTCACCTTCTCCCCCTTCAGGTGGGCCTTCCGTTCCAGCCGGTCCACCAGCCGGTTCAGCTTGGGGATGCGCCCGCGCAGCCACTGGAAGATCTGCCGGATGTAGATGATGATAAACGGCGCCGGGACCAGATTCCCGATGACGGCGGCCACATAGGCCGCCCAGATGGGCAGCCCCGCGGCCACGCCGAAGGGGATGCCCCCCCGCAGCTCGACCACCGGGATCATAGACACCAGCATCGTCCAGATAAATTCCCCCAGCGGCGTCTCGGTCAGCCATTGCATCAGGTCCATCCCGCCGCGCCTCCTCTCAGGTCAAAGCGTGACCCAGGCCCTGCCCCCACTGAGGCGCGGGGCCGTCATCTCCCCAGTACTCCGTCAGATCCACGATCTTTCTGTCTGAGTCCAGCCGGAAAAATGAGCCGGCATGAAAGGATCTCCGTCCTCCGCCGCCCAACTTTTTTCGCGGTATTCACCGGGCGTCACCCGGCTTTCCGGCCTCCAGCGCCTTTTTCAGGTACTGCCCCGTATAGCTGGCCTCGCACCGGGCCACCTCCTCCGGCGTGCCGGCGCACACCACGGTGCCGCCGCCGGAGCCGCCCTCCGGGCCCAGGTCGATGATATAGTCGGCGGTCTTGATCACATCCAGATTGTGCTCGATGACCACCACGGTGTTGCCGTTGTCCACGAACCGCTGCAGCACGTCCACCAGCTGGTGGACGTCGGCGGTGTGCAGCCCCGTGGTGGGCTCGTCCAGGATATAGATGGTGGAGCCGGTAGACGGCTTGCTGAGCTCTGTGGCCAGCTTCACCCGCTGGGCCTCGCCGCCGGACAGGGTGGTGGACGGCTGGCCCAGCTTCACATAGCCCAGCCCCACGTCCATCAGGGTCTGTACCTTGTTTTTCAGCCGGGGCAGGTTCTCAAAGAAGGACAGCGCCTCCTCCACCGTCATCTCCAGCACCTCGTGGATGTTCTTGCCCTTGTAGCGCA
>CAZUWQ010000090.1:0-4567 GCA_964624195.1 uncultured Oscillospiraceae bacterium
GCCGTCGTCATTGCGGCTGTCGTCGGAGTACTTCTCCGCCAGAGCGGCAAAGGCCTCGTCGGTCTGCTCGCCGGCCAGATACTCGGCCAGGATCTCGTTGGCCTTGGTCTCGGCGGCGGCCCAGGCTTCGTCGGTGGGCTCCACCTGATTCCCGTCATCATCGGTGGTCTCCTCCGCCCTGACCAGGATGTGGCGCACGTTGGCCAGCAGATCCTCGTCCCGGCCGCGGCTGTGGAACACGATCACATAATAGCCGCTGTCCTCGTTTTCCACCACGGCGGCCTCGTCCGCGTCCAGCTCCAGCAGCTTTTCCCTGTACACAGAGCTCAGGGCGCTGAAGCCGACGGCGGTGGTGTGGTCGCCGGAGCTGGTGGGCTCGCTCTGCGAGATCACCTCGTCCACGGTCAGGCCGCCCACATAAGCGGCCAGGGCCGCGTCGGCCTTCTCCTTGGCGGCGGCCAGGGCCTCCTCCTCCAGGGCGGCGAGTTCCTCCTCGGAATACTCGTTGCCATCATCGTCCGTGCTGGACACATCGTCGGCCTTGAAGTAGAGGTAGGAGTACTCGAAGGTGTCTACCTCCTCCTTGTTCTCCTCGTAGTAGCTCTCCAGATCGTCGGCGGTGAAGGAGTCCCGCGTGTCATCCTGGACCTCGGCACTGTAGAGGTCGCCCAGCAGGCCTTTGGCGGTGACGTCCTCAAAGACGCCGGGGGTCATAAGGCTGCCGAATACGGCCCGGAGATAGGACCTGTAGCTGTAGCCGTTGGAGGAGGCGGCCTCCTTCATGGACTTGACCTGGGCGGTCACATCGTCCTTGACCTCGCTGATGGAGTGGCCGGCGGCCACGGCGGCGTCGTACATGGCCTGGGTGCTCTGCGCGTTGGAGAGGGCGGTCTCCAGGAAGAAATCCCGGTAGGTCTTGTTTTCCTCCTCGCTGTACATCTGCTCGTCGTCGGGCTCGCTGGTGTCTATGATGCCGTAGACCGCGTAGATGTAGCGGGCGTTATAATAGTAATAGCTCAGCTCGGCGGCGGACAGCTTCTCGCTGCCCACGGTGGCGGCCGTGGCCCGGCTCTGGAAAAAGCCGGAGTTCCATACCAGCAGCGCCGCCACCAGTACGACTACGATGACGCCGATGGCGGTATAGGCGCGGACCTTGCGCTTATAGGCCGCCTGCTCCTGCTGGGCCTTGTTGTCCTTCTCGGAGAAGGAAACGTCCTGGCGCTGTTTCTTCTCTCTGGATGCGCTCATGGTATCAATCCTCTCAGTTTCAAGTGGTATCCTCGCGTGCCTGCGTAGAAAAAGCACATCCTGATGCGCCGATGTGCCGAATACACGCATTATAGCACGACCGGCGAAGCCTTGCAAGAAAAAAATAAAAAGTTCACAGGAGGTTTACGTTTTCGACATGGAAAGGGCCGCCGCGGAAGGGTGCTCCCGCGGCGGCCCGCGGTGTTCAGACCCCCGCCATGGCCGTGCCGCCCCGATAAAAACCTGCACGAAAATGCAGGTGGGTCGCCTCCACGCCGTTTCTCCGCTTCCAACTTCCGGCGTCCCCCGAAGGGGGCCGGGAGGCCTGCGATCCGCGGCGCGAGTGGGGCGTCCCGTAGTAAAAATGTGGGTTTTATAGAGACGGTACACGTAGTTAAAACCCGGCAGGGGAGATGAAGCTTACGGCAGGGACGGCGATCCTTCGCCGTCCTCGTCCTCCTCGTCGTCAAACAACTCGGTGAGGAATATTTCGTATATTTCGTTCAGCTCCTGCTCATCGTCGATGTCCACCAGCAGCTCCTCGCCGTCCTGCTCCTCCACCCGCAGGAGGATGATGCCGAAGTCCTCGTCGTCCTCGTCCATGTCGGCGGGGACGAAGGACATATAGGTGGAGCCGTTATGCTCTAATGTGCCCAGATGCTCCAGCTCAAATTCATTTCCCTCGTCATCGGTCAGGGTGACGAAGTCGGGGCCGTATTCTTCACTCATGGGAAAGCCTCCTTCCCGGACCTTTTATAAATACTATTGTAGCGGGTAACCGGATAAAATGCAAGGGGCAAGGGAAAATTTTCACGGGCGGCCGGAGACAGTCAAACAGGCAAGGGTGGACAAGCGGCGGCAAATATGATATACTACACCTGTCCTTTTGATGGGAGGAGCGCCGCTTTTGGGCGGCGTGGACTGTGAGCGGGGCTGCCCGCCCCGCGCCAGAATACATCGGAGGTAACCAAATGGCAGAATACGAACACGATCACACCGAACCCCGGCGCGGCGCCTCCGGCGAACGCCGGGAGGCGCCTCAGTCCCGCGGCGGGTCCGGCCGCGGCCGGCGGAAAAAGCGCTCCCTGGGGGCCACCATCGCCATTCGCTTTTTTCAGGTGATAGGGACGCTGCTGCTGATCGCGGTGGTCACCAGCGCGTTTTTGGCGTGCTACGCCGTCGTCTATGTGAAGACGGCCGTCATACCCGAGGCGCATCTGGACCTGTCGGCCTATACCATGAATGAGAATTCGGTCATCTACTATTACGATAAGGAGACCGGCGAGCCCCGGGAACTGACCACCCTGGTGGGGACGGAAAACCGGGAGTGGGTCACCTTTGACCAGATCCCGGAGGACCTGGTCAACGCGGTGGTGGCTATTGAGGACAAGCGGTTCTATACCCACCATGGCGTGGACTGGATCCGCACAGCCAAGGGCGTGCTGCTCATGTTTACCGGGGGCAATATCCAGGGCGGGTCCACTATCACGCAGCAGCTCATCAAAAACATGACGGAGTATGACGACGTGACCGTCACCCGAAAGATCTGGGAGATATTCACGGCGCTGGATCTGGAGAAGAACTACACAAAAGAGGAGATCCTCACCTATTATCTCAACAAGATCTATCTGGGGAACGGCTGCTTCGGGGTCCAGGCCGCGGCCTACTATTATTTCGGGAAAGACGTGTCCGAGCTGACGTTAGCGGAGTGCGCGAGTCTGGCGGGCATCACCAACAACCCGTCGCTCTACAGCCCCAACGCGCAGCTGGAGGTCACCCGGTATCAGTGCAGGGAGTGCGGGACCTACTCGCTGACCAACGACGAGCCCTGTGACAGCTGCGGGGCGGAGAAATACGGCCCCGCCGAGATCTGGACCGGGCGGGAGTATAACAAAGCCCGTCAGGAGCTGATCCTGAAGAACATGGCGGACCCGGAGATCAGCGAGAACGGCGCCTATATCAGCGAGGCGGAATATAAGGCGGCGGTGGCGGAGGAGCTGGTGTTCCGCTGGGACCGGCAGGACGATGTGACGGAGGACGACCCGGAGACCGACGACCAGCAGGACAGCGCCTCCAATATCAACTCCTGGTATGTGGACGCGGTCATTGATGAGGTCATCGACGATCTGCAGCAGTCCACCGGTCTTGCCAGGGACGTGGTCACCCAGATCGTATACAGCGGCGGACTGAGCATCTATGTGCCCTATGACCCGGATGTACAGGCGGCGGTGGACGCGGTGTACGGGGACAGCGCCAACCTGGACTATACCTCAAAGACAGGTCAGAAGCTGATGTCCGCCATCACGGTGGTGGACAACAGCACGGGCTATGTGGTAGCTATGGCGGGGGACGTGGGAGAAAAGACGGTGAACCGGGGCTGGAACGCCGCCGTGGACACCGTGCGGCAGCCCGGCTCGGCCATCAAGCCCCTGTCGGTGTATTCGCCGGCGCTGGAGTTCGGGCTCATCACTCCGGCCACCGTCATCGACGACAATCCCCAGGAGCTGAACGGCACAGTCTGGCCGAAAAACGCACCTGATGTTTACAATGGGCTTACCACGGTGATGAGCGGCGTGACGCGATCGGTGAATACCGTGGCGCTGAGGGTGCTGGATATGGTGACGCCCCAGGCGTCCTATGAGTTCCTGACCGAGAAGTACGGCATCACCTCGCTGGAGCCCTACCTGGAGGTCAACGGGCAGGTGAAGTCGGACATCGACCGCAGCCCGCTGGCCATGGGCGGCCTGACCCGGGGCGTGTCCACCTTTGAGATGGCGGCGGCCTATGCCACCTTCCCCCGCAACGGGGCCTACACCGAGCCCACCACCTATCTGCTGGTGAAGGACATCAACGGCAACATCCTGCTGGACAACGACCCGCTTCCCGATACGAAGTACGTCATCAAGGAGTCCACCGCCTATTATATGAACTATATGCTCACCAACGTGGTCACCGCCGGCACCGGCACCTCCGCCCGTATCTCCGGGCAGACCGTGGCGGGTAAGACGGGTACCACAGACGCCGGCAACGATCTGTGGTTCGTGGGCTATACCACCCGTTATACCGCCGCCGTATGGGTGGGGTACCCCAACAGCGAGACCATCCAGAACTCGATCGTGAACAAATACCCGGCGGTCAACCTGTGGCGGGGCGTGATGGAGCGGGTGCTGGCGGACCTGCCCAACGAGGCCTTCAATGTTCCCGGCGAGGTCGTGTCCACGACGGTGTGCGCCGACTGCGGCAAGCTGGCTACCGACGACTGCCGGATGGATAGCCGGGGCAACCGCACAGTGACCTACCGGCTGCTGAAGGCGGACGT
>CAZUWQ010000091.1:0-4564 GCA_964624195.1 uncultured Oscillospiraceae bacterium
GTTCCTGCCCGACAAGGCCATCGACCTGATCGACGAGGCCTGCGCCCTGATCCGCACCGAGATGGACTCCATGCCCACCGAGCTGGACGTGATCTCCCGGAAGATCATCCAGTGCGAGATCGAGGAGGCGGCGCTGAAAAAGGAGGAGGACGAGCTGTCCAAGAGCCGGCTGGCCGACGTGCAGCGGGAGCTGGCGGAGCTGCGGGACAAATTCAACGCGGGCAAGGCCAAATGGGAGAACGAGAAGAACGCCATCGGCAAGGTGCGGAAGCTCCGGGAGGACCTGGAGGCCGCCAACGCCCAGCTGGAAAAGGCCCAGCGTGAATACGATCTGGAGAAGGCCGCCCAGCTCCAGTACGGCGCCATTCCCGAGCTGAAAAAGCAGTTGGAGGAGCAGGAGGAGCTGGCCGCCCGGTCCAAGGAGGACAATCTGCTCCGGGACAAGGTGACCGATGAGGAGATCGCCCGCATCGTGGAGCGGTGGACGGGCATCCCGGTGAGCAAGCTCATGGAAGGGGAGCGGGAAAAGCTGCTCCACCTGGAGGACATCCTGCATCAGCGGGTGGTAGGCCAGGACGAGGCGGTGAAGCTGGTGAGCGAGGCCATCCTGCGCTCCCGCGCCGGTATTGCCGACCCCAATAAGCCCATCGGCTCCTTCCTGTTCCTGGGTCCCACCGGCGTGGGCAAGACGGAGCTTGCCAAGGCGCTGAGCGAGGCGCTGTTTGACAGCGAGAAGAACCTGGTCCGCATCGACATGAGCGAGTACATGGAGAAGTTCTCCGTGTCCCGGCTCATCGGCGCCCCTCCGGGGTATGTGGGCTATGAGGAGGGCGGTCAGCTCACCGAGGCGGTGCGCCGCCACCCGTACTCCGTCATCCTGTTCGACGAGGTGGAAAAGGCCCACCCGGACGTGTTCAACGTGCTGCTGCAGGTGCTGGACGACGGCAGGATCACGGACAGCCAGGGCCGGACGGTGGACTTCAAGAACACCGTTATCATCCTGACCTCCAACCTGGGCAGCCAATTCCTGCTGGACGGCATCGGCCCGGACGGGGAGATCAGCGGAGAGGCCAGGGGCCAGGTGGAGGAGCTGCTGAAGCGCTCCTTCCGGCCGGAGTTCCTGAACCGGCTGGATGAGATCGTGTTCTACAAGCCGCTGACCAGGGACAACATCTACCACATCATCGACCTGCTGCTGGCGGGCCTGAACCACCGCCTGGCGGACAAGCGGCTGAAGGTGGAGTTGACCGACAGCGCCAAGGCGCTGATCCTGGAGGCCGCCTATGACCCCATGTACGGCGCCCGGCCCCTCCGCCGCTATCTCCAGCATACGGTGGAGAACCTTGTGGGCCGCCGCATCATCGCCGGCAATGTGTCCCCGGATACCACGATGACAGTGGACGCCAGGGACGGGGAGCTGGTCATCCTGTAAGTAAAAAGCCTCCTGCCGTGCGGCAGGAGGCTTTTTGCCGGTTGGACCGTCACGTCGAAGTCCGCTCCCGCAGCGCCCGCTCCACCTGGGCCAGCTGCTCCCCGGTGTTGACGCCCAGCATTTCGGCGGGGGAGCAGGTGTCGCACAGGGCGATGGAGCCGCCGGCGGCCCGGATCAGGGCGGGAACGTCGGTGAGGTACAGTTCCCCCTGGGCGTTGTCGGTGTTCAGCTTGCCCAGGGCGGACAGCAGGGGGGCGGCGCGGAAGACGAAGGTGCCGGTGTTCACCTCGGTGATGGCCGCCTGCTCCGGGGTGCAGTCCCTGGCCTCCACGATGGCGGAGAAGGCGCCGTCGGCATCCCGGAGGACGCGGCCGTAATTGCCCCCGTCCTCCAGCCGGGCGGACAGCAGGGTGCAGTCGGCCCCAGAGGACAGGTGGGCGTTCAGAAGGGACTGGTAGGTGTCCCTGCTCATCAGGGGCACGTCGCCGCAGCAGATCAGCACATGGCCGTTCGGGTCCAGCAGGGGGGCGGCGTACTGCACCGCGCCTCCGGTGCCGTTCAGCGTTTCCTGGACGGCAAAGGGATATTGCGGGAACGCCTCCCGCACCATCTCCTTTTTCCAGCCGATGACCAGGATGGTGCGGTCCACAGGCAGAAAGTCCAGCGCGGACAGGACATAGTGGAGCAGGGGCCTGCCGTTGGCCCGGCGGAGCACCTTGGGCAGGTCAATGCCCTCTGTCTGGAGCCGGGTGCCCTTCCCGGCGGCCAGCACCAGGGCCTGAATGGATGGGCTCAAAGGGAAAACTCCTTTCATCGCCGCGAGCGGAAGCTCCGGCGGTCATGGGGACCTGCTGAATATTGTATCACAAGCGGCGGGCGGTGAACAGATGGAATTTCACCGGCGGGCTGTTCCTTGCGTTCCGCGCCGGTTTAGGCTACAATACTGCCAAAGGGGCTGATCGTATGCCGAAGGGCGCCAATCAAAAGCGGAAGCTGCCGGTGCTGGCAAGGGTGCTGCTGGAGCGCAGCGACGAGGAACACCCGCTGTCCACGCGGGAGCTGCTGGACGAGCTGGCCCGGTGGGATGTGACCGCCGAGCGCAAGAGTATTTACGACGATATGGAGCAGCTGCGGCAGCTCGGCTTGGATGTGCAGAGCCGCCGGGGCCGGGAGGGCGGATGGTTCGTGGGCCAGCGGGACTTTGAGCTGGCGGAGCTGAAGCTGCTGGTGGACGCGGTGCAGTCCAGCCGGTTCCTCACCGAAAAAAAGAGCGACGCGCTGATCCGCAAGCTGGAATCGCTGGCCTCCGTCCACCAGGCGCGGCAGCTGCAGCGGCAGGTGTATGTGGACCGCCGGGTAAAGACCATGAACGAGAGCATTTTCTACAATGTGGACAAGCTCCACGAGGCCATCGGGGCCAACCGGGTCATCACGTTCCGCTATTTTGAGTACAACATGAAAAAGGAGCGGGTGTTCCGCCGGGAGGGAGCCCAGTATGAGGTCACCCCCTTCGGGCTGATCTGGGACAGCGAGAACTACTACCTGGCCTCCTGGGACGAGCAGCGGCAGGAGCTGCGCCATTACCGGGTGGACAAAATGAGCGATATCCGGATGACCGACCGGAGCGGCACAGACCGGAGGGGCTGGGACCCGGAGGGCTATGCCCGCCGGCACTTCGGTATGTACGCCGGGACGCCCTGCCGGCTGCGCCTGCGGTGCGCCGACTGGGTGGCGGGGGTGGTGCTGGACCGGTTTGGCCGGGACGTGACCCTGGTGCCCGACGGGGAGGACCACTTCACCGTCACTCTGGATCTGGTGGTGAGCCCGCCCTTCTGGGGCTGGCTGTTCGGGCTGGGGGACGCGGTGCGGGTGCTCGGCCCGGACTGGGCGGCCAGGGAGTTTGAAGACCGCCTGCGGGCGGTGCTGGCGGGGTATGAAACCACATAGGAGCGGGGCATACTTCTCCCAAACGGGAGGGATGCGCCATGGAGGAACGGATCGAGCGGGGCCGGGAGCTGTTTGAGCTGGGCCGGCGGCTGGGCGGGCTGGGAACAGTGGTCATCGGCAGCGCCGGCGGCGAGCTGGCCCGGACGCTGGCCCGGAGCGCCGGGTGCGGCGCGGCGCTGGCCGGCGCTCCGGTGCGGTTCCACGATGGGAGCTGCGCCGCCTGCGGCGCGTGGCTGGGGCGGTATTACAGGCTGCCGTCCACGCTGTTCGTGCGGCAGCGGGGAAGCGGGACTTGTCTGTACGTGCTGGACGGACAGGGACGGCCCTTTCAGCCGCCGGAGTCCTCCGGCGGCTGCGGTCCCTGCGCCGGGGACTGGGATCTGCTCACCGGCGCGGACAGCGCCTGGGCGGCGGTGCGGGCCGGGGAGCTCCGGCTGGGCGGTACGGCGGCCGCGGCCGGCGCGGCGGCGCTGACGCTGGCGCTGGAGCGCATGGGCTGCGCGGTGGTGGAGCGGCCCCGCCCTGGGGTGCCCCTGTTCCGGACGGACGAGGAGGGCTTTGCCCTGACGGTGGAGCTGGACGGCCGGACCTTCTATCCCCCCGGCGAGGACGCTCTGTCGGCGCTGTCCGCCTTCGCGGAGCAGCCTCCGGCGATCCCGGCGTTTCAGCCGGAGCGGGAATTGCTTTGAGTCTGAGGTCCCAAATTGCCATTGGGGGCCTTGACATTGGGGAAATTTGTGATAAAATACCCCGTGTGTAAGCGATGATGGAGAGAAGTTCGCGGCGCGGCAGGAAGCGAGAGGGGACGGTGGGAGCCCTCGGCCAGGCGGGCGGACGGGCCGCTCCGGAGCGTCCCCGCGGCGAGCGGGGCGGGCTTGCCCCCGTTATCGGGCGGAATGAGACGCGCCGCGAGGCGCAATCAGGGTGGTACCGCGGAGTGTGCGACGCTTCGCCCCTGCACACAGGGGGCGGAGCGTTTTTTATAAGGATGGAGGTAATACCGATGAGCGACCCCAAGCCCTTTGGGCTGAACGAACTGCGGGAGATGTTTCTGAAGTTTTTTGAGAGCAAGGGACATCTCCGGCTGCCCAGTTTTTCCCTGATCCCCCAGAATGACGCGTCCCTGCTGTTGATCAACTCCGGCATGGCGCCCATGAAGCCCTGGTTCACCGGGGAGCAGGAGCC
>CAZUWQ010000092.1:0-4536 GCA_964624195.1 uncultured Oscillospiraceae bacterium
ACCCTGCCAACCCCGCCGCCCATTACGCCGCCACCGGCCCGGAGATCTGGGCGGACACCGACGGCCAGGTGGACTGGTTTGTGGCCGGGGTGGGCACCGGCGGGACCGTGACCGGCGCGGGCAGATTCCTGAAGGAGAAAAACCCGGCGGTGAAGGTGGCGGCGGTGGAGCCAAAGGACTCCCCGGTGCTCAGCGAGGGCCGGTCCGGGCCCCATAAGATCCAGGGCATCGGCGCGGGCTTTATCCCCGACACGCTGGACACCGCCGTCTACGACGAGGTGATCCCGGTGGACAGCGGGGACGCCTTTGCCATGGGCAGGCTGGTGGGCCGGAAGGAGGGCGTGCTGGTAGGGATCTCCTCCGGGGCCGCGCTGTGGGCGGCGGTCCAGATCGCCGGGCGGCAGCCGGCCAAGGGGAAGACCATTGTGGTCCTGTTCCCCGACACCGGAGAACGCTATCTCTCCACCCCGCTGTTTGCGGAGGGAAAAGAGGACGCGGGATAAGAAAGAGTTGAGGCGAGGACGATGCCAAAAAAGGCGCTGATCGCCATGAGCGGCGGGGTGGACAGCTCGGTGGCCGCCTATCTTATGGTGGCCGAGGGATACCAGTGCGCCGGGGTCACGATGCGCCAGTTCCGCAACGATGACGTGGATTGGACGGGGCCGGGCGCCTGCTGCTCCTGGCGGGATATGAGAGACGCCGCCGGGATCGCCTGCCGGTTGGATATTCCCTATACCGTATTGGATTTTACCGGGGAGTTCCGCCGGGCGGTCATGGACAAATTTGTACGGGTCTATGAGAGCGGCGGCACGCCCAACCCCTGCCTGGACTGCAATCGCTATATGCGCGCGGGCTGCCTTATGGACTATGCCCGGACCTGCGGCTTTGACTATGTGGTCACAGGGCACTATGCCCGCATCGTGTATGATGAGGGACTGGGCCGGTATCTGCTGAAGCGCGGGTTGGACAGGAGCAAGGACCAGAGCTATGTCCATTACGCCATGACGCAGGATCAGCTGGCCCATACCCTGTTCCCGCTGGGCGGGCTGGAAAAGCGCGGCGTGCGGGAGCTGGCGGCGCGGCTGGGCTTTTGCAACGCCGGCAAGCCGGACAGCCAGGATATCTGCTTTGTCCCGGACGGGGACTACACCGCCTTTTTGGAGCGGTATACCGGACAGACCTGTCCCCCCGGTGACTTCCTCGACCTCGACGGCAATGTCATCGGGCGTCACCGGGGCGCGGTGAGCTATACCATCGGCCAGCGGCGGGGGCTGGGGTTGTCCGCCGGGGCGCGGGTCTACGTCTGCGCCAAGGATATGGAGCGAAACACCGTCACCGTGGGGCCGGAGCGCGCGCTCTACTCCTCGGGACTGATCGCGGGGGAGGTGAATTGGATCGCCTTCGACGCCTTGACTGCGCCCCTGCGGGTCACGGTCCAGACCCGCTACCGCCAGCAGGACCGGCCCGCCACCGTGACGCCGCGGGCGGATGGCACGGTCCATGTGGCGTTTGAAGCGCCCCACCGGGCGGTGGCGCCGGGTCAGGCGGCGGTGTTCTATGACGGCGACACCATTCTGGGCGGCGGGACGATCCTGCGCGCCATTCCATAAAAAACGCCATGGGGCAATTTCTTGCTCCATGGCGTTTTTCAGGTCGCGGGGGCGTTTTCGGCCTGCCCCCGATCCATCAGGTCCGCGATGGTGATGCCGTCAAAAAAGCTGTTCACCAGTTTGTTCAGCTTCTCCCACATAGGGAGGGTGCGGCAGTCGGCGGCCCGGGGGCATATGTTGTCGGGGCGCTCCAGGCAGGTCACGGGGGCGATGGAGTCCTCGGTGCAGCGGAGGATCTCTCCCACGGTGCACTCCTCGGGCAGGCGGTTCAGACGGTATCCTCCCCCCTTGCCCCGGAGACCTACCACGATATTTTCCCGCACCAGCAGCTTCAGAATGCTCTCCAGATACTTTTCCGAGATCTCCTGCCGCCGGGCGATCTCCCGCAGGGGAATGTAGCCCTCTGTGGGATGCTCGGCCAGGTCCACCAGCACCCGCAGAGCGTAGCGCCCTTTTGTCGATACGATCATAGCCTGCCTCCTTGCCATGATAAACCCATTATGCGACACGGGAAATAGGGATCTGATCCGCACGGAGAAGCTTTTCCGCCGCGAACCGTGAAAGGAGCTGCCTCAATATTGGTTGACCCAGTTGGCGATGAGCAGCTCGGGGACCAGCCAGGCCAGCATGAAGACCAGGAAATTCAGCGGGGTGAGGGAGCCGTAGGCCCCCACGGAGGTGAGGTAGAAGGTGAGGCACAGGCCGATGACCGCCCCTGCCAGGGCAAAGATCAGGCTCCAGCGGGTGGCGGCGCGCAGGCGGCGGCCGCCCACCACCGCGTCGGAAAAGGCGGTGAGGCCCTCCCGGCACAGGATAGCCACCGGGACGTCGCTGTGCTCCTGACCGTCCTCGGACAGCTCCCGCCGGCGGTCCACGTTGGGAAAGTCCATCCGGTCCACCGGCAGCTTGAATTTCTGCTCCAGAAACGCGGGGATCAGGTTGAAGTCCCGGGTAGCCAGCACCGGGGATACCTCCGCACGCATCAGGGCGGAGAGGGAGGGATTCACCGCGTCGCTCATGGCGTAGCTCAGGGGGAACATACCGGCCAGTTGGCCGTCTATGGCGCAGAACACGGCGTTTTTGATGTTCAGACCCTGGGGCAGGGCCACGTCCATGATGTGCATGAAGGCAGAGGTGCCCACCAGCACCTCCTGATCGCGGATGATGCCGGACAGTCCGCCCTCGTGGGAGACCACGCCGGACACCTCCCGGTAGACGGCTCCCTGGGAGCGGAGCAGGTCATGGAAGGGCCGGGTGAGGCCGCAGTTCAGCACCCGGAGCATGGTGGCGGTGTAGGCCACCGCCTTTTCGGTGGATACGCCGCCGAAGACCCGTACCTGGGTGACCTGGATGGAACCGGGGGGGAACAGGTCCAGATCGGTCATGAGGATGCCGGCCTGCCGGCAGCGGGAGACCCCCGGCCAGCCGGCCAGGGCGGCGCCGGTCCTGTGGAGCCGGAGGGCCAGCTTGTGGTAGGGGAGACCGTAGGCCAGCAGGGCGCTCCAGGAGGAGACGGCGGTAAAGCCGGCGGAGGCGGCCCACAGGAAGCGGCCGGGAACGCCCCGGCCCACGGAGGCCAGCAGGGCGCACAGCAGGCAGGCCAGGATCAGCAGGGGGGCGGCCACACGGTAGACCTGCTGGCCGCCGTCATCCATCTGGAGCTGGCTGCCGAAGCCCACGGTGGAGCCGGACCACTTGGAGTAGGCGGGCCGACCGTTCCACTTGTTATCGTCCAGGGTGACCACATAGGGGGTACGGACCGGGGCCACGGTCTTGGCGGACAGCCGGTCCCCCCGGCGGCGGAGGCTGTTGCCCCACAGGGCGAAGGGCAGTCCCAGGGCGGTGACGGCGGCGCAGGGCAGGCCCGGCCGGTAGCCGGTGAACAGCAGGGCCAGGGTATCCGCCAGGGTGAACAGCCAGGCCAGGGCGCACAGAGTCTCGGCGCCGGGGCGCAGGGTGAACAGCCGGAGAAAGCCCCACACCAG
Organism: uncultured Oscillospiraceae bacterium; assembly: GCA_964624195.1. Taxonomy (GTDB): domain Bacteria; phylum Bacillota; class Clostridia; order Oscillospirales; family Oscillospiraceae; genus Enterenecus. The sequence continues at coordinate 3,596 of CAZUWQ010000092.1, forward strand.
CAGCTCTCCGCACAGCAGTCCGGACAGGGCCAGCAGCACCGCCAGCAGGACCAGGCGGAGGGTGGACATGGAAATGGGGAGAGGGCTTGTGGGGGAGAGCCAGTTCAAAAAGGGCAGGTCCAGAGAGATGACCACCGCGGCCAGGGCGCAGAGAAAGGCCAGGACGGTGCGTACCCGCCGCCCGGTGAGGCCCCTTTTCCAGCGGGCGGCCAGGGTGGCGGGGTCGGTGTCCGGCGGCGCCTGTACCGGCTTCCGCGACTTCCGGCGGGCGGCGCGGCGGGGCGTCTCCTCCGGCGCCTCCTCCCGGTCCACGCCGGGGATGTATTTCTCGGCCCGGCGGGTCTCCTCGTCGGGCTCCGCCTGGTCATACATATGGTCGGCGTAGTGGTCGGCCCGGCGGAGCAGGGTGGACAGGCGGGCGGCCAGATTGCGGCCCACCCCCTGGGGGACGATCTCATCCATAGGCTCCTGGGACGGGGCGGGCCTGTCCGGGCGGGACGGGGGCTGTTTTTCCGGCTCCGGCTGGGCCGGGTCCGCCTTGTTCTCCGGGAACTGGGTCACCTTGCCGCTCTTTTTATATTTTCCGGTGCCGTATTCCGCCAGGATGTCGTCTACGGAATACCGGTGCTCCTGTTTGGGATCCTTGTGTTCGGACATGGGTATGCTCCTTTGCAAAGGGTATGGGGACTATCCCCGCTGCCGGACGGCCTCGTACAGCACCACTGCGGCGGCGGCGGAGGCGTTGAGGGAATTGACCCGGCCCCGCATGGGGATGGACAGCAGAAAATCGCACTGCTCCCGGACCAGACGGCTCATGCCGTCCCCCTCGCTGCCGATGACGATGACGGCGGGACCCTTGAGATCGGCCTCATAGAGGGGAGTGGCGCCGTCGGCGGCGGTGCCGAACACCCACAGGCCCCGGCTTTTCAGATCCTTCAGCA
>CAZUWQ010000093.1:0-4520 GCA_964624195.1 uncultured Oscillospiraceae bacterium
CCAAAATGAAAAGTACGGAAAAAACCATGGAGAAGATCGTCAGCCTCTGTAAGGGCCGGGGCTTTATCTTCCCCGGCAGCGAGATCTACGGTGGTCTGGCCAACTCCTGGGACTACGGCCCTCTGGGCGTGGAGTTCAAGAACAACGTCAAGCGGGCCTGGTGGAAGAAATTCGTCCAGGAGAGCCCCTGCAACGTCGGGCTGGACGCGGCCATCCTTATGAATCCCCAGACCTGGGTGACCACGGGCCATGTGTCCAGCTTCAACGATCCCCTGCTGGACTGCCGCGCCTGCAAGGCCCGCCACCGTGCGGACAAGCTCATCGGAGACGAGTGCGCCGGCGTGAACGTGGACGCCATGAGCTTTGAGGAGATGGATGAATATATCGCCTCCCACGCTGAGATCGTCTGCCCCGTCTGCGGCAGGCACGACTTCACCCCTATTCGGAAGTTCAATATGATGTTCAAGACCCAGATGGGCGTCACCGAGGACTCCTCCTCCACCGTCTACCTGCGGCCGGAGACCGCCCAGGGTATCTTTGTCAACTTTCCCAACCTCCAGCGCGCCACCCGGAAAAAGCTTCCCTTCGGCGTCTGTCAGGTGGGCAAGGCCTTCCGCAATGAGATCACCCCCGGCAACTTCACCTTCCGCACACGGGAGTTTGAGCAGATGGAGTGCGAGTTCTTCTGCGCGCCGGGGACCGACCTGGAGTGGTTCGCCTACTGGAAGGAGTTCTGCAAAAATTGGCTTCTCTCCCTGGGCATCAGGGAGGAAAACCTGCGGCTCCGGGACCACGAGCCCGCCGAGCTGGCCTTCTACTCCCGCGCCACCACTGATATCGAGTACGCCTTTCCCTTCACCGACTGGGGCGAGTTGTGGGGCATCGCCGACCGGACCGACTACGACCTGAAACGCCACCAGGAGGCCAGCGGCAAGGACCTGACCTATTACGATCAGGAGAAAAACGAGCATTATATCCCCTACGTTATCGAGCCCTCCCTGGGCTGCGACCGGGTGGCGCTGGCCTTTCTCTGCGAGGCCTATGACGAGGAGGTGGTGGACGCCGGGAAGAACGACGTCCGGGTAGTCCTCCATCTCCACCCCGCCCTGGCCCCCTTCAAGTGCGCCGTGCTCCCCCTGTCCAAAAAGCTGGGGGGCAAGGCCCAGGAGATCCAGGCGGAGCTGTCCAAATACTTTATGGCGGACTACGACGACACCGGCTCCATCGGCAAGCGCTACCGCCGCCAGGACGAGATCGGCACCCCCTTCTGCGTCACCGTGGACTTCCAGACTGTGGGCGACGCGGAAAAGGGCGAGCCCGCCGACAACGCCGTTACCATCCGGGACCGCGACACCATGGAGCAGGTCCGCGTGCCCATCGACCGGCTGAAATCCTGGCTGGATGAGAAGCTGGCCTACTGATGAGGCGCCTGTTTCAATGTTTCCTGTTCCGGAAGCGCCCGGCGGAGGACCTGAGCCGGGGCCGCCGGGCGGTCTTCTGGCTGTGGAACTGGGTGCTGCTGCTGGGCGCCGCCGCGGTCCTGGGCGCGGTGTGCCTGGCGCTGGCCCCCGCCAACTACGGCTGGCCGGTGTTCTGGGGCTATTGGGGCATTCCGGCGGTCATCGCGCTGAACCTTCTGCCGCCGGTGCTGCTGGCCGCGCTGCTGTACGGCCTTGTGGGCCGGCCCTGGCTGGCCTATCTCATCACCGCCCTGCCGGTGCTGGGCCTGTCGATAGGCAACTACTACAAGCTGGCCTTCCGGGACGACCCGGTGGTGTTCTCCGACCTGTTCATCTTAGGCGAGGCGGGGCGCATGGCGGGGCAGTATCAGCTCTATCTCTCCACCAAGCTCCTGGCCGCCCTGATCCTCACCGCGGTCAGCATCGTCCTGCTGGCCCTGCTGGCCCATGGCCGGCCCCGGCGCTGGGCGAGGCTGGGAACCGTGCTGGTCTCCCTGGCCATGATGGGCGCCCTGGTCCCCGTCTACGCCGACGACGATCTCTACAGCCGGTCCGCCGACCTGGAGTACCTCTCCCAATGGTCCGACACCCAGCAGTATCTGGCCCGGGGCTTTCTCTACCCCTTCCTCCACAGCGTCAAGGACGCCTTCCCCGACCCGCCGGAGGGCTACGACCGAAAGGAGACGGAGCAGCTCCTGGCCGAGTATGAGGACGCGGACATTCCGGAGGACCGGCGGGTAAACGTGGTGGGAGTGATGCTGGAGGCCTTCGCCGACTTCTCCGTTTTCGACCAGATCGAATTCACCCAGGACGTGTACGCCCAGTATCACCAGCTGCAGGCGGAGAGCTACACCGGCAGTCTTGTCACCAACATTTTCGCCGGCGGCACCGTCAACACCGAACGGGCCTTCCTCACCGGCGTCCCCCTCGGGAGCTACAGCTACCGGACGAACGCCGCCTCCTATGTGTGGTATTTCAAGAGCCAGGGCTATCAGACCTCCGGTGACCACCCGTGTAACAACTGGTTCTACAACCGACGGAACGTCAACACCTACCTGGGCTTTGACCAATACCGTTTTGCCGAGGACTTCTACATGGCCCTGTCCGGCTCCAACACCGCCAACGACCCCATCTTCTTTCCCGAGCTCACCCAGTCCATTTTCGAGCAGCTGAAGTCGGACGACCCGCTGTTCTCCTTCTCCGTCTCCTATCAGGGCCATGGCCCTTACAGCGACGTGGAGGACTGGTGGGGCGACCCGGACGAGTTCATCGGCAACCACGAGCTGGACGCCGGCTCCCGCACCATCCTGGCCAACTACCTGGGCTCCCAGATGGTGACCCAGACCTATCTGACGCAGATGGTCGACGCCTTCCGCGCCTGCGACGAGCCCATTGTGCTGGTGGTGTTCGGTGACCACAAGCCGTGGCTGGGCAACAACAGCTCGGTCTACGCGGCCCTGGGCATCGACCTGTCCCAGACCACCGACGAGAGCTTTTACAGCTACTGGTCCACCCAGTACCTGATCTGGGCCAACGACGCGGCCAAGGAAGCCCTGGGCAACGACTTTGTGGGCCAGGGCCCGACCATTTCCCCCTGCTTCCTCATGAACGTGCTGTTTGAGCAGTGCGGCTGGCAGGGCGACGCCTATATGCAGGCGGTGGCCGACTGCCGGCAGGCCCTCCCTGTGGTCCACACCACCGGGCGCTATGTCCGGGCGGACGGGACCCTGACCACCCAGCTCACAGAGTCGGAGCAGGCGCTGCTCCAGCGTTTGAACTGTCTCGGCTATTACCGGGAACATTATTTTAATTAGAAAGGAATGATGGACATGACCCGCAGCCAACTGGCCCTCACCGCCGCCAAAGCCCGGCTCCTGGGACTGGACATGGTGTACACCGCCCAGTCCGGCCACCTGGGCGGCTCCTTCTCCGCCATGGACGTGCTCACTGTTCTGTATCAAAACGTGCTCCGTGCGGACCCCTCGGACCCGCAAAAGCCGGACCGGGACCGTTTCGTCCTGTCCAAGGGCCACTGTACCCCCGCGCTCTATTCCACCCTTGCCCTCCGGGGCTATTTCCCGGTGGATGATCTGAAGCAGTTCCGCTCCGTGGACGGCCACTTGTCCGGCCACGCGGAAATGCGCCATGTCAAGGGCGTGGATATGTCCACCGGCTCTCTGGGCCAGGGACTGTCCGCCGCCGTGGGCATGGCCCTGGCCGGCAAAGCGGACGGGAAGGCTTACCGGGTATATGCCCTGATGGGCGACGGCGAGCAGGCCGAGGGCCAGATCTGGGAGGCCGCTATGGCGGCGGCCAAATTCCGGCTGGACAACCTGTGCGGCATCGTAGACGTGAACGGCCTGCAGATCGACGGCAGGACCGCCGACGTGATGCCCTCCGAGCCTCTGGATCAGAAATGGGCCGCCTTCGGCTGGCATGTGATCCCCGTGGACGGCCACGACTATGAGGCCATCGAAGCCGCCTTTACCCAGGCCGCGCAGGTGAAGGACCGGCCCACCGTCCTGCTGGCCAGGACCGTCAAGGGCAAGGGCGTCTCCTTCATGGAGAACAACGCCGGCTGGCACGGCAAAGCGCCCAACGCCGAACAATACGCGCAGGCGAAGGCGGAGCTGTCCGCCCAGATCGCCCAATGGGAGGTGCAGTGATATGGAGAAGATCGCCACCCGTGCCGCCTACGGCGAGACGATGGCCGCCCTGGCCGGACAGTACCCCGACGTGGTGGTGCTGGACGCCGACCTGTCCGGCTCCACTATGAGCAAAAAGTTTGCCGAGGTGTGCCCCGAGCGCTTTTATAACATCGGCATCGCCGAGGCCAACATGACGGGCATCGCCGCCGGCCTCGCCGCCTGCGGCAAGAGGCCTTTCATCCACTCCTTCGCCATGTTCGCCGCCGGCCGGGCCTGGGAGCAGGTGCGCAACTCCATCGCCTATCCCCGGCTGAACGTGAAGGTCATCGGCTCCCACGGCGGCCTCTCGGTAGGCGAGGACGGCGCCACCCACCAGTGCATTGAGGACTACGCCATCATGCGGGCCATCCCC
>CAZUWQ010000094.1:0-4514 GCA_964624195.1 uncultured Oscillospiraceae bacterium
TTGCCCCGGCCGGAGAACAGGCCCATGACACAGGCCTTGCAGCCGGTGCAGTGCTTGATGTTCAGCTGGGTGACATTGATGAATTCGATTTCCGCTCCGGCCTCCTGCGCGCCCATAAGGGCTTCCTTACACATGGCGTCATTGCTGCCGTTCAGCGTGCCGGCTGACAGTCCGAGAACTTTCATGGTGGTACCTCCTTAAAATTATTTTGTACGGAAGACGGTTCAGATGTCGCGGCCCACCTGTTTGTCGTCCACAGTGCACATAATGATGCAGCCGATGAGGGCCAGTACGCCCAGTACGATATAAGCCACGCCATAGCCGGGGGCGCTGTTGCCCAGGCCGCCCACCAGCGTGATGCCGATGGCGCCCACGACGGCGACCAGCGGCTTGAGCAGGCGGTAGGCGGCGGGGAAGTCATAGCGGCCCCAGATGGTGTTGGTCAGAGACACCAGATAGTTGGCCGCGCCGCCCAGCATGATGGCCAGGAAGGGCAGGGAGATATACAGCAGAACGGTGCCGACGCCCTTATTCGTCACCGCCACTTTGCCGCCCACCACATTGAGCACGATGGAGATAATGGCGATGATGTAGGTGATGATGATGGCCTTTTTGGGACCCACCTTGGAGTCCAGCACGCCGCACAGCACGGAGCCCACACAGGCGGCCAGACCGGCGATGGTCAGCATGGGGATGACCTCCATCTGCTGGAACACCGGGCCATTGGCGCCGACGATCTGCATCATGCGGGGCATGAAGTTGGTCATGATGCCCAGGCTGAGCAGCTCCATGACGCCCAGGGAGAAGACCATTTTCCAGACGGTGCCGGTGCGCAGCAGCTTGCCCGCCTTCCAGGGGGAGGTCTTCATGTACTCCAGGCCGGCCTTCAGCTCCGCTTCAGCGGCGGCCTTGTCAAAGTTCTTGTTGTTGTCGGGGAAGGCGCCCTTCTCCTCCGGGTAGTCGCGGACATAGAGGAAGACCACGATGGCCAGAATGACACACAGGACGGCATAGAGCAGATAAATGCCGTTCAGTCCAAGGCTGCCCACCAGCGCGGAGCACAGCGGGGTGGCGATGACGGCGGACAGAGGGAAGCCGATGGTCACCCAGCCCATGGCCAGGCCCTTCTTGTGGGGGAACCAGTTGGAGATGACGTTCAAGCTGGCGATGTAGGCGAAGCCCATGCCGCCGATGTTGGACAGGGCCAGACCGATGAAATAGATGGGAATGCTGCTGGCGCCGGGGGCAAAGTTCCAGATCACGCAGCCCACGGCGGCCACCAGCAGGGACAGGGTCCAGGCAAAGCGGCAGGTCTTCTTGCCGCACAGCGCGCCCCAGATGCCGGCGCCGATCACGGAGATCCAGGCGGCCACAGTGGAGAACATATACAGGATGCTGGCGTTCCAGCCCATTTCGGCATAGGTGGGGATCGTGACGTTCAGCGAGTCATAGACGATGTTGCTCATCAGCAAAATGCTGAAGAAGGTGAGCACCATAATGCCGATGCCCTTGGCGCCGAAGCCCTTGCTGGCAGCGGCGGCCGGTTTGTTTTGTGTAGACATACATTACCTCCTCAATTTTTTGAACCAACTTCCCTCTCATGACGCGCCCGACGGACACGGACCCATCTAATTATAAAGGATATACGATTTTCGAGGAGGTGTAAAATATCTCTTTTGGATGATTAAATATCATTCCGGTTATTCCAGCGAAAAATTTTTGTGCAGGTTCACAAAGATATTGCCGAAATTTTTGTGGTGTGTTATAATATAAGCAATCGACAACGCGATAGTTTTCAAAGAGAGGGAGCCGACGCTGTGAATCTGACCCGTATTCAATATTTTGTAGAGGTGGCACGGCTGGAGAATTTCTCCCGGGCCGCCCAGCTGCTCTATGTGTCCCAGCCCAACCTGTCCAAGCAGATCGGTCTGATGGAGCAGGAGCTGGGCTTTGACCTGTTCCACAGAGTTGGAAAAAATGTCCGGCTCACCCAGGCGGGCCATTATCTGTATGAGCAGTTCAAGGACCTGCCGGAGTATACGGCCAAGGCGATCGCCCACGCCGAGGCGCTGAGCCGGGGGGAGAAGGGCAGCCTGTCCATCGGAGTGCTGGAAGGGCAGGACGTGAACTTTTTCCTGTCCAGCCGCATCGCCGCTCTGCGGGAGCGGTATCCCGGCATGACCATCGAGATGGAGCGCAACAGCTTCCGCAATCTGCGTCAGGGGCTGGACCGGGGGACCTATGACGTGCTGTTCACCCTTGAGTTTGAACTGACAGGCCGGGACGACTGGGACAGCTATATGCTGTTCCGCCAGCCCGGAGCCATCGCCCTGAGCCGTACCCATCCCCTGTCGGGGCAGGAGCATCTGAGCATGGAGGATTTCCGCAGCGAGCCCTTTGTGGCCATATCCCGGGAGGACTCCCCCGGCGGCTATCAGCTGCTGCTGGATCAGTGCGGGAAGTGTGGATTTAGACCCAACATCGTCCGGGAGACGTCTACATTGGAAAGCCTGTTTCTGTGCGTGGAGATGGGCGTCGGCGTGGCCATGCTGGACCGGAATACCCGCCTGGAGCGTAACGACGCCGTGCGGCTCATCACCATTCCGAACAGCGAGGCCGCCGGCTTGGCCGCCGTCTGGCGCAGAGACAACCAGAACCCCATGGTCTCCCACCTGATCGAGGCCCTGGCCCAGCGGGCGGCGGGCGCGCCCCCGGAGCTGAGCCGCTGAACGGGCATCAGGAGGCCGGGAAAAGGCCGCCTGACCCCGCCATTCCGCAGGGTCAGACTGCTTTTGTGTTTTGGTTCCCAAATACAGCATTTACCCCGGTTGGAGAATGAGTACGCCTTTGAAGCGGCGCCTTATATCAGAGCGCGTCATTACCGCAAACGCCGCAGGCTGGCTGGGCCGGAACATATTTTCATATTTATCCGTTGCTTTTGATTTGAGAATATGGTAACATTATCAATATAGTGGATAAATTAGCCAATAACCAGTGAAAGGAGTCTGCTTTTATGAAAAACTATTTTGATCTGACGGGCCGGGTCGCTGTTGTGACGGGCTGCTCTACAGGCTTGGGAGTACAGATGGCCAACGCGCTTGCCAATCAGGGCGCGTCCATCGTGGCGTTGGCCCGCCGCAAAAACATGATCGACGAGGTGGCGGCCTCGATCCATGAGACCCATGGCGTGGACGCGATCGGCGTTCCTTGCGACATTACGGATACCGACCGGGTACAGGAAGCCGTGAAGGAGATCCTTGACCACTTTGGACGCATCGATATTTTGATCAACAATGCCGGCACCGGCGCCGTCGCCAACGCGGAGGATATTACCGATGAACAGTTTGCCAACGAGATAAATATCGACCTGTTCGGCTCGTTCAAGATGGCGCGGGCGGTGGCGAAGCTGGCTATGATCCCTGCCGGATACGGCCGCATTATCAACATAGCCTCCATGTACGGTCTTGTGGGCAACAAGATCGCCCCCGCCGCCCCCTACCACGCGGCAAAGGGCGGCGTCGTCAATCTGACCAGAGCGCTTGCCTGCGAGTGGGCTGACAAGGGGATCACTGTCAACGCCATCTGCCCCGGCTACTTTGAGACTCCTTTGACCAAGGAGACGCTGCAAAGTGAATTCTTCCAAAACTATGCCCGCACGATGATCCCCATGGCTCGCTACGGGCATGAGGGTGAGCTGGATACCGCGGCCATCTTCCTGGCCTCTCCAGCCAGCACCTATGTGAACGGCCTGATCCTGCCTGTCGACGGCGGGTACACCAGCCTGTAAGAAATTGGGGCGAGCCCGCCAATCGTTTTTTGACCAGTTTTAAGAAAAAAGGACACGCTGAATATGGCTCAAACAGTCATATTCAACGTGTCTTTTTTACGCTGGCCGCGGCCCGCCTATGGAGGGGGCGCTTCTTCTACCGGCAAAAAAACGCGAGAGGCCGACCCAAAGGTGGGCGACCTCTCGCGTTGTCAGCTTTGAAAGGAGGCTGAACTTACTTCAGCTCCACCTTGGCGCCGACTTCCTCCAGTTTGGCCTTGAGAGCCTCGGCGTCGTCCTTGGAGACGCCCTCCTTGATGGCCTTGGGAGCGGCCTCGACCATGGCCTTGGCCTCGGCCAGACCCAAACCGGTGACCTCACGAACGACCTTGATGACCTTGATCTTCTCAGAGCCGATCTCAGCCAGGACGACGTCGAACTCGGTCTTCTCCTCGGCGGGAGCGGCGTCGGCGCCGCCGGCGGCGGGAGCGGCCATAGCGGCGGCAGATACGCCGAACTCCTCCTCCAGAGCCTTGACCAGGTCATTGAGCTCCAGAACGGTCAGGGACTTCACTTCTTCGATCAAAGCAGCGATCTTCTCGGTAGCCATAATGAATTACCTCCTAAATTTTGATGTGGGGTTTGTTAGAACGCGCCATTGTCAGGCGCGGCGCTGAGCTTACTCAGCGGCGGGAGCCTCGGCCGCCGCGGGGGCCGCCTCGGCAGGAGCTTCTGCAGCGGGGGCTTC
>CAZUWQ010000095.1:0-4470 GCA_964624195.1 uncultured Oscillospiraceae bacterium
GGCGCTGGACAATGACCGGATGCTGCTTGAATAATACAAACGCCCGCCCCATGCGGCTGTTTACCGCATGGGGCGGGCGTTTGTATTATGATGGGTCAGGGGGCGGTGCTGTGTTTGGGGATGAAGAACTCCGGCCGCCAGGCCCCTTCCAGCTTGAGCAGCGCCGCCTTTTTGTCCACGCCGCCGGCGTAGCCGGTGAGGTTCCCGTCTTTGCCCACCACCCGGTGGCAGGGGACGAGGATAGAGATGGGATTTTTGCCGACGGCGCCTCCCACGGCTTGGGCGGACATACAGGCCAGGCCCTGTCCGGCGGCCAGTTCCTGGGCGATCTCGCCGTAGGAGCGGGTCTGGCCATAGGGGATGGCGGTCAGGACAGTCCAGACCCGGGCTTGGAACGGGGAGCCGATGAGACGGAGGGGCGGGGTGAAGTCCGGATTTTGGCCGGAGAAATAAAGGTCCAGCCATTTCCGCGCCTGCCGGAACACCGGCAGGTCTCTCTCCTGCCGCTCCGGGGCCAGACGGCGGGCATAGTATTTCTGCCCCTCAAACCAGAGACCGGTAAGAGCCTCTCCGTCGGAGGCCAGGGTGATGGCCCCCAGGGGGGACGGACAGGTGGCCGTATACCGCATCCATGCGCACCGCCTTTGTCTTGTCGTCCGGGCCGCGGCCCGAAACCGTTATTCCAGCTCGAAGGCGCCGGTGTAGAGCTGATAGTATTTGCCCTTTTCAGCGATGAGCTTTTCGTGGCTGCCCCGTTCGATGATGCGGCCCTGCTCCAGCACCATGATGACGTCGGAGTTCTGGACGGTGGACAGCCGGTGGGCGATGACGAACACCGTCCGGTTGCACATGAGCGCGTCCATGCCCTGCTGGACGATGGCCTCGGTGCGGGTGTCGATGGAGGAGGTGGCCTCGTCCAGGATCATCACCGGCGGGTCCGCCACCGCGGCCCGGGCAATGGCCAACAGCTGGCGCTGGCCCTGGGACAGGTTGGCGCCGTTGCCGGTGAGCATGGTGTTGTAGCCGTCGGGCAGGCGGGTGATGAAGTCGTGAGCGCCCGCCAGCTGGGCCGCGGCGATGCACTCGTCGTCGCAGGCGTCCAGGTTGCCGTAGCGGATGTTGTCCATCACCGTGCCGGTGAACAGGTTGGTGTCCTGGAGCACGATGCCCAGGGACCGGCGCAGGTCGCCCTTGCGGATGTCCATGATGTTGATGCCGTCGTAGAGGATCTTGCCGTCGGTGATGTCATAGAAGCGGTTGATCAGGTTGGTGATGGTGGTCTTGCCCGCGCCGGTGGCGCCCACAAAGGCCACCTTCTGGCCGGGCTCGGCAAAGAGGGTGATGTTGTGGAGGACGGTCTTCTTTGGGTCGTAGCCGAAGTCCACGTCGATCATCTCCACATGGCCGGCCAGCCGGGTGTAGACGACGGAGCCGTCGGGCTGAACGGATCTCCAGGCCCAGACGTTGGTGCGCTCCGGGCACTCCTGGAGGGAGCCGTCTGCCTGCTCCTTTACGTTGACCAGGGTGACGGTGCCCTCGTCCTCCTCGGGCTGCTGGTCCATCAGCTCAAAGATGCGCTGGGTGCCGGCCATGCCCATGACCACGGAGTTGATCTGCTGAGACACCTGGCCGATGTTGCCGGAAAACTGCTTGGTCATGTTCAGGAAGGGCACCACGATGCTGATGCTGAGGGCCAGCCCGGATATGGACAGATTGGGCGCGCCGAGCAGCAGCAGCAGGCCGCCCACCATGGCTACGATGGCATAGAGAAAGTTCCCAATGTTGTTCAGGATCGGCATGAGGGTGTTGGCGTAGGTGTTGGCCTTTTTCGCGTCGGAGAACAGCTGATCGTTCAGCTTGTCGAAGTCCTTTTCCGTTTCCCGCTCGTGGCAGAAGACCTTGACCACCTTCTGACCGTTCATCAGCTCCTCCACAAAGCCCTCGACCTTGCCCACGGAGACCTGCTGGCGGCGGAAGTATTTGGCGGAGCCGCCGCCCACCTTTTTGGTGACGATCAACATACAGATCACGCCGACTACCACCACAAGGGTGAGCCAGACGCTGTAGTACAGCATGATGGCCAGTATGGTGAGCACCATGACGCCGGACGAGATGAGCTGGGGAATGCTCTGGGATACCATCTGGCGCAGGGTGTCGATATCATTGGTGTAGTAGCTCATGATGTCGCCGTGGTTGTGGGTGTCGAAGTAGCGGAGGGGCAGGTCCTGCATCCCGTCGAACATCTTGCACCGCAGCTTTTTCAGCAGACCCTGGGTGATGATGGCCATGAGCCGGGTCCACACGAACACGCTGATCAGGGAGATCACATACAGCACGGCCAGCGTGATCACCAGCCGGAGGATCTGGCCGGAGACGGCCCCCCAGTCGCCGGTCTGCCAGTTGGTCTCAATGACGGCGATGATATTCTGCATGAAAATGGAGGGAAGGGAGCCGACGATGGCGCTGAACAGGATGCACAGCAGTGCCACCGGCAGCATTACGGGGTAGAACTGGAACATGGTGCGGAACAGCCGCCCCAAGGTGCCCTTGTGGTCAGTCGGCATCCTGCTCACCCCCTTTGTTCTGGGACTCATAGACCTCGCGGTAGATGGCGCTGGAGGCCAGCAGTTCCTCGTGGGTGCCGATGGCGGAGATGGCGCCGCCGTCCATGATGAGAATGCGGTCGGCATCCTGCACCGAGGCCACCCGCTGGGCCACGATGATCTTGGTGGTGTCGGGCAAAAATTCCCGGAACGCCTTGCGGATCAAGGCGTCGGTCTTGGTGTCCACGGCGGAGGTGGAGTCATCCAAAATGAGCACCTTTGGCTTTTTCAGCAGGGCACGGGCGATACACAGGCGCTGCTTCTGCCCGCCGGACACGTTGGAGCCGCCCTGCTCGATGTAGGTGTCATAGCCGTCGGGCAGCTGGCGGATGAAGTCGTCGGCCTGGGCCAGACGGCAGGCCTCCACCAGTTCCTCGTCGGTGGCGTTCAGATCGCCCCACCGCAGATTTTCCTTGATGGTGCCCGAGAACAGCACGTTCTTTTGCAGCACCACCGCCACCTGGCTGCGCAGGGTGTCCAGGTCGTAGTCCCGCACGTCTACGCCGCCCACCCGGACGGTGCCCTCGGTGGCGTCGTACAGCCGGGAGATCAGCTGGATCAGGGAGGACTTGGACGAGCCGGTGCCGCCCAGGATGCCGATGGTCTCGCCGGAGCGGATGTGCAGGTCCACATTGGACAGGGCCATGCGCTCGGCGTGCTCGGAGTAGCGGAAGCTCACATCGTCAAAGTCGATGGAGCCGTCCTTCACGTCCATCACCGGGTCGGCGGGGCTCTCGATGGTGCTCTTTTCCCGGAGCACCTCCGCGATCCGGTTGCCCGACTCGATGGACATGGTGATCATGACGAACACCATGGACAGCATCATCAGGCTCATAAGGATCTGGAAGCTGTAGGTGAGCAGGGAGGACAGCTGGCCCACGTCCAGGTCCACGCCCCGCGTGTTGATGATGACATAGGAGCCGATGCCCATGATCAGGGTGGAGGCGGCGTAGACGCAGAACTGCATGATAGGGGAGTTGAGGGCCAGCAGCTTTTCCGCCCGGGTGAAGTCGATGCATACGTCCTCGGCGGCGGCGTTGAACTTCTCCTTCTCATATTCCTCCCGGACGTAGGACTTCACCACCCGCATGGCCTGCACGTTTTCCTGAATGGATTCGTTCAGACGGTCATACTTTTTGAACACCCGGCGGAACAGGGGCATAGTCTTGGCGGTGATGATGGACAGACCGATGGCCAGCACCGGAATGGTGAACAGGAAGATAAAGGCCATGGAGCCGCCCATGATGAAGGCCATGATAAAGGCGAAGACCAGCATCAGCGGACAGCGGATGGCCGACCGGATGATCATCATGAAGGCCATCTGCACATTGGTCACATCGGTGGTGAGCCGGGTGACCAGGGATGAGGTGGAAAACTTGTCGATGTTGGCGAAGGAATAGTCCTGAATGGCGTAGAACATATCCTTCCGCAGATTTTTGGCAAAGCCGGTGGAGGCGGAGGCGCAGGTGGTGCCGGCGCCCCAGCCGAACAGCAGAGCCAGCGCGGCCAGCAGGATCAGTATCCCGCCGTACCGAACGATGACGGACATCTCACAGCCCGCCTTGATCTGGTTGACCAGAATGGAGATGATAAAGGGAATGATACATTCCACCACCACCTCCAGGGAGACGAGCACGGGCGTTAAAATGGTGTCCCGCTTGTACTCCCGAATCGATTTGATCAGTGTCCTAAACATTGTGCTCCTTTCTCCAACGCAGTGGATGCTTTTTTATACATAAAGTATAATATACACGATATAAAAGAATTATGGAAGTGTCAATTTCACGAAACGGCCCGGGATGGCGGCGGAGAGAAATAGTCAGTTTGACAAAAGGCTCTGGAACGGCGGCCCCGTTCAGCGGGCAAA
>CAZUWQ010000096.1:0-4407 GCA_964624195.1 uncultured Oscillospiraceae bacterium
TCTCCCACGAGCTCAAGACCCCCATGACCACGATCGCCGGCTTTGCCGACGGCATTCTGGACGGCACCATCCCCCCGGAGGAGGAGCGGCACTATCTCCAGGTCATCTCTTCCGAGACCCGCCGGCTGTCCCGGCTGGTGCGCTCCATGCTGGATCTGTCCCGCCTCCAGTCCGACGAGCGGGCCGCCCAGCAGCAGTTCGACGCGGCGGAGACCATGCTGCGGGTGCTGGTGAGCCTGGAGAGCAAGGTCAACGCCAAGGGCCTGGTGGTGGACACCCAGCTCCCCAACGAGCCCGTGCCCGTCTGGGGCGACCAGGACGCCATCACCCAGGTGTGCTACAATCTGCTGGACAACGCCATCAAGTTCTCCCAGGAGGGCGGCACTCTGGGTATCTCCATCGTTGCCAAGGGCTCCAAGGCCACAGTATCCATCAGCAACCAGGGGCAGACCATCCCTCCGGAGGAGCTCCCCCTGATCTTTGACCGGTTCCACAAGACCGACCACTCCCGCAGCGTGGACCGGGACGGCGTGGGGCTGGGCCTGTATATCGTCAAGACCATCCTCAACAGCCATAAGGAGAGCATCACCTGCACCAGCGAGGACGGCAAGACCACCTTTACCTTCACCCTGACCCGCGCCTGACAGGCGCTCCATTTCTTGAAAGCGGAGGCTCAGCTATGGATAACTATCTCTCCCCCCGGTGGCCCGGCGGCCCCGCCGCCCCGCCGCCTGCCTCCTCTCCGTCCCCCCCGCGCAAAAAGCGGAGGTGGAAACGGGGACTGCTTATCGCCATCCTGTGCGCCGTGGCTGTGGCGGTGCTGATCGGCAGCTCCTATTGGAGCGTCTCGCGGCTGGAGGACTATCTGGCCTCCCTGCCCAGCGCCTCCGACAACTGGGATGAGGACCCCGCCTACAGCCGCCGGGTCACCCACTGGGACACGGAGACTGACGACTGGACCGCGGACGATCTGCCCTGGGGGGACCCCGATCCCTCCGTCCACCTCTCCCTCAGCACCACCGCCGATCAGGTCCTGTCCGCCCAGGAGATCTACCGGCAGGTGCTCCCCTCCGTGGTATGCGTGGAGACGGAGACCGACAGCGGCTACAGCGTGGGCTCCGGCGTCATCATGTCGGAGAACGGGTACATCATCACCAACTACCATGTCATCGAAAAGGGCCTCTCCATCAAGGTCATGCTGCTGTCCGACGAATCCACCTACAGCGCGGTGGTCATCGGCTTTGACGAGGAGATGGACATCGCCATCCTGAAGATCGACGCGGACGGCCTCACCCCCGCCGACTTCGTCGATTCCGACGAGCTGAGCGTGGGCGACCTGGTCTACGCCATCGGCAACCCCATGGGCTACCTGTACGGCAGCATCACCGACGGCATCGTGTCCGCCCTGGCCCGCGGGGTGGAGGTCAGCGGCAACAACATGACTCTGATCCAGACCTCCGCCGCCCTCAACCCCGGCAACTCCGGTGGCGCCCTGGTGAACGCCTGCGGCCAGGTGGTGGGCATCACCTCCGCCAAGATCACCGGCGTGGAGGACGACACCGTTATCGAAGGTCTGGGCCTGGCCATCCCCATCACCGACGTGCGGCCCTTTATCGACCACATCCTCAGCACCGGCGTCTCCTTCCGCCCCGCCCTGGGCATCACCTGCACTGTGGACAAGACGAGCGACCCCAAGGGCATCCGGGTCATTGACGTCACCCCAGGCACCCCCGCCGTGGGGCTGCTGCACAAAAACGACCTGATCACCGCCGCTAACGGCGTCCCGGTCACTGAGCTGTATCAGCTGTCCCGCATCCTCTATGAGACGGGCGTGGGCGGCGAGGTGGAGCTCACCGTACAGCGGGGCACCCGCACGCTCACCGTCTCCATCACACTCTATGACCGGCTGGCGGAGGAATAGCTTTGTCCGGACGTCAAGGGGGCGGCGGCGGCCGCCCCCTGATTTTTCATCTCACAGGGCCCGACGGCCCATTCATTGGAAAGGACTGTGCCATGGACCAGCATGAGATCGCCGACCTGCTTCCCCCGGGCAGCCTGTTTGCCCGCCATATCCGGGTGCTCCCCTCCGTGGGCTCCACCAACGACTATCTCAAGGCGCTGGCGGGCCGGGGCGCCCCGGAGGGTGCGGTGATATTGGCGGAGGAACAGACCGCCGGCAAGGGCACCCATGGCCGCTCCTTTTACTCCCCCAAAGGGACCGGGCTGTATCTCTCCCTGCTGCTCCGCCCTGCCGCCCCCCTAAACGAACTGCTCACCCTCACCGGCCGGGCGGCGGTGGCCGCGGCCGAGGGCATCGAGGCGGCTTGCGGCGCCCCTGTCCGGATCAAGTGGCTCAACGACCTCTGCCTCAACGGCCGCAAGCTCGTGGGCATCCTGGCGGAGCTGTCCCCGCTGAACACCGCCGGACAGGCGGACTATGTGGTGCTGGGTGTCGGCGTCAACGTGTCTCAGACCGCCGCCCAATTCCAAGCCCAGGGGCTGGGCCGCATCGCCACCTCGCTGGCGGCGGAGGGCTTTCCCGTTACCCGCCCCCAGCTGGCCGCCGCCCTTCTCACCTCCCTGGAAAAGATGTACCGCGCCTTTCCCGCCGCCCGGCAGGACTATCTGGACCGTTACCGCGCCCGCTGCCTCACCCTGGGCCGGACCGTGTCCTTCCAGGCCCAGGGCGGGACATACACAGGCGCCGCCCTGGACCTGGCCCCGGATTTCTCCCTGGTGGTGCGGGACGGCAACGGAACGGTCCGCGGTCTGTCCTCCGGCACCGTCGCCATCCTCTGATCAGAAAGGAGCGCCCGCCATGCGCGCTGAAGCCCGCCGTCAAAGCATCCTCGACGCCCTCCGGGCGTCGGACCGCCCCCTGTCCGCCTCCGCTCTGGCCGCCCGGCTGTCAGTGAGCCGGCAGATCATCGTGGGGGACGTGGCCCTGCTCCGGGCCGCCGGGGCGGATATCACCGCCACGCCCCGGGGCTATGTTCTGGGCCGGGCCGCCGGCGGGCGGCGCACCGTGGCCTGCCGGCACAGTCAGGCGGACATGGAGCGGGAGCTGTATCTCATGGTGGACCACGGCTGCACCGTGGAGGATGTGATCGTGGAGCACTCGGTCTACGGCCAGCTCACCGGCCAATTAGATCTGTCCTCCCGGTATGATGTGGATGAGTTTATGCGGAAAGTGTCGGTATCCGGCGCCCGCCCCCTGTCCGACCTCACCGACGGCATCCACCTTCACACCCTGCTCTGCCCCGGCGACGACGCCTTCCGCGCCTTGCTGAACGCCCTGGAACAGGCGGGCTTTTTGGTGACCTGACCCCTACGCCGGATCGTCTCCGCCGGGCGAAAGGCTCCCGGCGCGTCCCGCATAGAGGCAGCCCCCTTGAGAAGCCGAAAAAACAGTTGACAAGCCTGCCGTTTTCACTATAATAGTCTATACAGTTGTCTTGACACCTGTATAGACTATTTTTATTCGCTGGTGATCCTATGGAAAAGGTAAAAGCGTTCCTGAAGCGAAAGGACATCGTCATCTCCGGCCGGCGCTACGGCATCGACGCCCTCGGGGCTATGGCCCAGGGCCTGTTCTGCTCTCTGCTCATCGGCACCATCCTGGACACTCTGGGCAAGCAGCTGGGCATCGACTTTCTGGTGACGGTGGGCGGCTACGCCTCCGCTATGAGCGGCGCGGCCATGGCGGTGGCCATCGGCTACGCCCTGAAGGCCTCTCCCCTGGTGCTGTTTTCCCTGACTACGGTGGGCTACGCCGCCAACGCCCTGGGCTCCACCACCCTGTCCGGCGCAAAGGGGGCCGGCGGACCGCTGGCGGTGCTGTTCATCGCCATCATCGCCGCCGAGTGCGGCAAGGCGGTGTCCAAGGAGACCAAGGTGGACATTCTGGTGACCCCGCTGGTCACCATTCTGGTGGGCGTGGCCCTGTCCGCCGCCATTGCCCCCGCCATCGGCACGGCGGCCACGGCGGTGGGCGGCATCATCATGTGGGCCACCGACCTGCAGCCCTTCCTCATGGGCATCATCGTGTCCGTCGTCATCGGCATGGCGCTGACCCTTCCCATCTCCTCCGCCGCCATCTGCGCCGCCTTCGGCCTCACCGGACTGGCGGGGGGAGCTGCGGTGGCGGGCTGCTGCGCCCAGATGGTGGGCTTCGCCGTGCTCTCCTTCCGGGAGAACCGCTGGGGCGGCCTGGTGAGTCAGGGGCTGGGCACCTCCATGCTCCAAATGGGCAACATCGTCCGCAACCCCCGGATCTGGCTGCCTCCCACCCTGGCCTCCGCCATCACCGGCCCCATCGCCACCTGCCTGTTCCATTTCCAGATGAACGACCCGGTATCCGCCGTGGCCTCCGGCATGGGCACCTGCGGCATGGTGGGCCCCATCGGG
>CAZUWQ010000097.1:0-4330 GCA_964624195.1 uncultured Oscillospiraceae bacterium
TAGCCGATGTTGCCGGCGTTGATGTCCGGGAAGATAAAGGTGTTGGCGTAGCCGGCCACCGGGGAGCCGGGGAACTTCAGCTGGCCCACGGTGGGGGAGACGGCGGCGTCGAACTGCATCTCGCCGTCCACGGGGAAATCGGGGTTCAGGGCCTTGATCTTTTCGCAGGCATTGCGCATCTTGTCCACGTCCTCGCCCTTGCCGGAGCCCTTGGTGGAGTAGGACAGCATGGCTACCTTGGGCTCCACGCCGAAGATGCGGGCGCACTTGGCGCACTCCATGGCGATCTCCACCAGCTCGTCCTCGGTGGGCTTGATGTTGATGGCGCAGTCGCCCATGGCCAGAACCTCGTTGCCGCCGGAAGCGCCGGCGCGGACCATGATGAAGCAGGAGGACACGATCTTATTGCCCGGCTTGGTCTTCACCAGCTGCAGGGCGGGACGAACGGTGTCGGCGGTGGAGTAGGTGGCGCCGCCCAGCAGACAGTCGGCCACGCCCAGCTTGACCAGCATGGTGCCGAAGTAGTTGCCCTTGCTCAGGGCGGCCCGGCACTCATCTGCCGTCATCTTGCCCTTGCGCAGCTCCACCATGGTGTTCACCATGTCGTCCATTTTCTCATAGGCGGCGGGGTCCAGGATCTCCGCACCCCGGATATTGAAGCCGGCCTTTTCCGCCGCGGCCTGCACCTCTTTGGGGTCGCCCACAAGGATGGGGGTGAGGAAGTTGCCGGACAGCAGCCGGGCGGAGGCCTCCAGGATACGGGGGTCGGTGCCCTCGGTGAAGACGATGCGCTTGGGGTCGGCCTTCAGCTTTTCAATGAGTTTGCCAAACATAAGTGATGTACCTCCAATGCAGTATAAAATGTCGGCAGAACGTGCCATTGCTTTTTTAAATGTAGCACTTCTGCCTTTTTTTTTCAAGGGGGTCAGGGCGCGTAATACGATTTTAAGGCAAAAAGATGGGGCGGACCGCCGCGTGCGGCGCGGACAAAAACAGAAAAAGGGGGTTTACAATTTGTATTTATACAAGTATACTATACCTATTGTCATAGAACTGTAGAGAGAAGGATGTCATCTATGAACGCTGATTTTTCACGCTCCCTGTCCCTGCTGCGCCAGGAGAAAGGCATCTCCCAGCGGCAGGCGGCGGCGGCGCTGGGCATTTCCCAGGCGCTGCTGTCTCACTATGAGAACGGGGCGCGGGAGCCGGGGCTGAATTTTGTGGTGAAGGCCTGCGATTTCTATAATGTGTCCGCCGATTTTCTGCTGGGCCGGACCCTCAGCCGGGACGGCACCACCATCCTGAACGCGGACACCCTGTATGACGTGTCCGACGAGCGGGACAATGTGCTCAAGGGGTCGGTGATGGCCACGCTGGCTAAAAAGCTGGTGGTGAACTCCGTGGGGGTGCTGTTCGACCTGCTGGGCAGGCTGGGGTGCAAGAAGGCCATCAAGTCGGCGGCCAACTATCTGTCCACCTCGGTGTACATCCTGTACCGGCATCTGCGTCAGGCCAGCCCCAATGAGAACGACGACTTTTTCTCCGTGTCGCCGGAGCGGTTCCGGGCGGGCCTGCCCCGGGCGGACCTGATCTTCACGGAGACGGAGTATGTGGAGGCGCTGGCGGCCCAGCGCAAGGACGGGGAGTTCCCCGCCATGTCCCATGACGCCATGAGCGCCGCCTATCCAGGGACGTATCAGTCGCTGCTGCAGATCATCCATGTGTGCGGGGAGCGGCTCAACGGAGAGATGAACGATCACGCTGAGCTCGTCCGTTGAGCGGGCCGGAGGGAGAAGCGGATGAACATCCAGAGCCATGGCTTTGTGCTGCTCTATCTGCCCGTGGTGCTGTGCCTGTGGCGGCTGCTGGGCAGGCGGTCGCGGCGGGGCGCGAGAGTGATGCTGCTGTGCGCGGGCCTGTTGTTCTGCGGGTGGGGGTCGCCCCTGTCCCTGACGGTGTTGTGCGGGGAGGGCGCGGTCAGCTATCTGCTGGGGCGGGCCATGCTCCGGCCGGGGGCGCGGAAGCGGCTGCTGCTGACCGCCGGGGCGGCGGTGCTGCTGGCGGTGCTGGGCTTTTTCAAATATACCGGGTTCGCCCTGTCGCTGACGCCGCTGGAGGGACTGTTCACACCGCCGGCGTGGCTGGCGCCGCTGGGCCTGTCCTTTGTGACCTTCCAGCAGCTGTTCTGGCTGCGGGACTGCTATGACGGCGCGGTGGAGGAGGTGTCCCCCCTGGACTACGCCTGCTGTCTGACCTTTTTCGCCACCGCCACCTGCGGGCCCATCACCCGGGTGGGGGAGCTGGCGCCCCAGCTGCGTCAGCCGGCGGCCTTTTCTTGGAATGACCTGTCCGCCGGGCTGTACTGCTTTGCTCTGGGGCTGGCCAAGAAGGTGCTGGTGGCCGGGGTGTTCGCCGGCGGGGCGGACTACGGGTTTGCCCTGGCGGGGAGCCTGTCCCCGGTGGACAGCGGGCTGACCATTTTATGCTATACCCTGCAAATCTATTTCGACTTTTCCGGCTACTGCGATATGGCCGCCGGGATGGCCCGGATGATGGGCATTGAGCTGCCGGTCAACTTCAACAGCCCCTACAAGGCGCTGTCCGTCCGGGACTTCTGGGGGCGGTGGCATATCACCTTGTCCCGGTTTTTCCGGCAGTGCGTCTATATTCCCCTGGGGGGAAACCGGCGGGGGCGGTGGGTCACCTGCCGGAACATCATGATCGTCTTTCTGTTGTCCGGGCTGTGGCACGGGGCGGGCTGGGGCTTTGTGATCTGGGGCGCCCTCCACGGGGCGGCCATGGCAATCCAGCGGCTGTGGGGGGACAAGGTGAGGCTGCCCAAGGCGATCGCCTGGCTGCTGACCTTTCTCTTTGTCAATGTGGCATGGGTGTTTTTCCGGGCGGACAGCGTAGGCCAGGCTCTGGCCCTGCTGGGGGACCTGTTCCGGGGCGGCTGGGCGCTGCCCAGCTTGGAGTTCGCGGCGGCGCTGCCGGCGGAGGTGGTCTCCAAGGTACTGGCCACGCTGCAGAGCATACTGGGCATCGGGGGCCGGATACTGACCTACTATGTGCCGTTGCTGGCGCTTCCCGCGGGACTGGCGCTGCTGGCCTGCCCTGACCCGCTGGTCCAGGCCCGGCGGTTCCGGGCCACCGGCTGGCGGCTGGCGCTGACCATCCTGTGCCTGGTGGTCTCCATTCTGTTTTTCTCCGGGGTGGACACCTTTATCTATGCCAACTTTTAAGGGGGCGGAGCGGTGGGCGCAAAGCGATTTTTCATTGCGGCGGCGGCCTGTGTTCTGGCGTTGCTGGTGGGGACGGCGGGCGTGGTGGCCTGGGCGGACCCGCTGATGATGGTGGGCAAACTGGAGCCGGGGGAAAAGCGGCTGTTTCTCAACGAGCGCTATGAGATGGCCGGCCTGATCCGTGAGCAGGATTATTCCGCGGTGGTGATGGGCACCTCGCTGGTGGCCAACTACCGGGCCTCCTGGTTTACCGAGGGGCTGGGAGAGGAGACGCTGAAGATCACCTTTCCGGATGGGCGGCTGTCTGAATTTGAGACGGCGCTGGATCTGGCCTTCCGGACTCACCCGGACCTGGACACCGTGTTTTTCGGGCTGGATCCCAATGTGCTGGTGCGGGAGGACCAGACGTCGGAGCTGCCCCAGTACCTGTATAATGAAAATCCCCTGGACGACATACAGCTCTATTTCAACGCCGACAGCCTGGCGCTGGCTGTGGAGACCCTGGCCCTCAGCGGAGAGGAGGGCGTCACGCTGGACGAGGCGTATCTGTGGGATGACGTTTATGTCTTCTCCAAGAGGTACGCCCTGGCGGGTTATCCCAGGCCGGAGGAGAGCGGCACGCAACTGGCGGAGGACGCCTATCTGACGACGGCGGAGAAAAACCTGGACACGATTTGCGGCTGGCTGGAGGAGCACCCGGACGTGCGGTTTGCCATCTGGTTCCCGCCTTACAGCATTCTCTACTGGGACCAGCAGACCCGGTTGGGAACGGCGGACGCCATAATCACGGCGGTGGAGTATGCCGCCCGGCGGCTGATGGCCTATGATAACGCGGAGGTATATTGTTTTCTGCACAATTATAATGTGATCCAAAATCTGGAGCGGTATACCGACCATATCCACTGCTCCGGCGTGGTGAGCCGGGACGTGACGGACAAGATGATCGCGGGTCTGTGGCGGCTGACGGAGGAGAACCGGGAGCTGCGGCTGGAGGAGCTGCGGGAATTTGTCAGGAATTATGACTATGACGCCCTGTTTGAGGACCAGGACCCTCAGGGAGAGGCATAGGGGAGCGAGGACATGACGGA
>CAZUWQ010000098.1:0-4295 GCA_964624195.1 uncultured Oscillospiraceae bacterium
CCCATGCCCTGCGCGGTCAAGCCAATGTGCGCTCCACCAGCTCCCACACCTGCTGGGCGGTGAGGCCGTCGCAGAGGTAGCTGACGACCACGCCGTTGGGGTGCAGGACATTGAAGCGGAAGGTGACCCCGCCGGTGTCGTGGGGGACCTCCCGGGCCATCACCGCGTCCAGGGACAGGTCCTCCGCCCGGAAGGTGACGTCGTAGAAGTCGGTCCGGTACTGCTCCGGCACGCTGTCGCTCCAGGGGGTGTCATAGAGGCGGGTGTCATAGCTCTCGGGCACGTCGATGTCCACCGGCCGGTAGCAGCCGGTATCGTCCCCCTCGGGGAGGATGACCTCCACCTCCACATCGTCATAGCCCCGGGTCCAGCGGACGAACAGCGTATTTTCGACCCCCTCCTGATAGCTGAGCCGGCCATAGAACTCGCCGCCGCCCTCCGGCGCCGTTTCGGGCAGATAGGGGGCGAAGTCCGTTTCCTGCCGGGCCTGCTCCAGGGTGTCAAAGGTCACGTCGCGCCAGGCGGGGACGGGATCGGCGGTCATCAGGTGGTCCAGATACAGCCCGCCGTCGTCGGCGAGGGCCTGCCGGACGAACAGGGCGTTGAAGCTCTGGGCGCCGCCCAGAGTCATATCCTCGCTGCCGCCGTACTCCGACCGCATGGCGCTGTTTACGTTGGTAAACCGGACGCCGACGTCGTCTTTTGTCATGAACTCGCTGCCGCAGATATAGTCTGTCCGGCCGTCGCCGTCCCGGTCATAGACCTTGCTCCAGCCGGCTACCTCCACGCCGTTGCATTCGCTGAGCTGGTCGCTCTGCTCCATGTCGATGCAGCAGGTGAAGGGCATCGCCCCCAGGCGCAGCTCCAGCGTGAAGCCGGCCCCGTCCTTTTCCCCGTAGAGGGTCAGCTCGGTGAGCTGGCCCTCGCTGTCATACAAGGCGGTCCCGCTGACGGTGTAGCCGTCCCAGAACAGCGTCCAGGGCAGGTCGCCCTGCTCCAGCTTGGGATATGTCGCGTCCGGCTTGTCCTCCGGGCCCCAGAAGATGGTCTGGATGTCCTCCTTTTCCAAGACCACCGTAAAGGATCCGGGCAGGAGGGCCCGGTCTGCCTCGATCTCCGGGTCATCGGTCAGATCCTGATAAATGATGGCGGGCACCATGAGGAACGCCAGCTTGTCGGCGTCCGCCGGGGCGGACACCACAAAGCCCTGGGATGCCTGCGCTCCCGGGGCGGCGTCCTGCTGAAACGGCTCTGCGGCCTCCGTCTGGACGGGCAGGGGGTCGCTGGCGGCGGGCGCCGGGCTGTCTGAGAGGGTGGGGGCCAGCCTCCAAGCTCCGACGCCTACGATCAGGGCCGCGCAGGCGGCCAGGGCGCCGTATTTTATCCAGGGGCGCTGAGGCGACCCGCGGGGCTTATCCAGCCCCATCAATTTTTCGTGGGCCCCGGCGGTGAGCGCCTGTCGGTCCATATAAGAGCGGTAGTATCTCATGTCGATCCTCCTTATGATCCTGCGTTCAGCAGCTTCCGCAGCTTCTCCCTGGCGCGGGAGAGCCGGGAGCGGACCGTCCCCGGACGCCGGCCCAGCAGCCGGGCGATCTCGTCGGTGGACCAGCCCTCGTAGTAGTGCAGATGGATCACCGCCCGGTCCGCCGGGGGGAGGGAGAACAGTTCCTCCAGTTCCTCCCGCTCCTCCGGGCCGGGGGCGGGCAGCGTGTCCGGCAGCGGCCCCACCCGCCGCCAGGCCAGGCGCAGGCGGCTTTTGCAGCCGTTGACCAGCACCCGCGTCAGCCAGGCGGCGGGGCTTTCCAGGTCCTCCGGCGCCCGCTCCAGAAGCCGGAGAAAGGCGTCCTGGACCGCGTCCTCCGCCTCCTGGGGGTCGCCCAGAATAGCCAGGGCGGTCCGGTACAGGCGGTTTTCATTTTCCGTGACAAGCGTCTCCCAATCCACCGGCCGGTTGGATGTGTGGGACATGGGGTCACCTCCCTTCACCCTTATTGACGCATGAACGGGGAAAATTGTTGCGGGAAAAGACAAAAAATATGCCCCTTGTCCTTTGAGCATACCGAAAACAAGTCCCGCTTTTCGACCTCAACGGAGGAAAAGCGGGACTTGTTTTCGGTCACGCGGCGCCGTGCGGGCCGTGCCCGTCCGCGGGGAAGATCTCCTCCAGGCAGGGCTCCACCTCGGGGCCGGGGAGCAGCGCGGCGGCAAGGCCCAGGCGGCGGGCCACGGACAGCTTTTCCCGGATGGAGCGGGGCGTGTCGAACAGGACGAAGTGGGCCTGGCCGTTGGCGGCCATATAGGTGTAGTAGTGGGCGCACAGGCCCCGGTCGAAGAACACCGCCGGTTCCAGGCGCTGAAGCTGATCGTCCAGAGTCTCCTGGGTGATAGGGTCGCCCCGCCGGTCCGAGGGGAGGGGAAAGTCCTCCCGCAGCCACTCCACCGCCAGGGCCAGCCGCTCGGGGGAATAGCGCTCCAGGGCGGCGCGCAGCCGCCGCTCCAGGGTGCCGGAGGTGACGGCGGAGGGGATCAGGACGCGGGCGGAGGGGGCGAAGGAGGCATAGGTCTCCGGGAGGTAGACCGGCCAGCCCAGGTCGCCGCACTCCCGGACCAGCAGGGCGGCCAGCCTGCCCAGGCAGGAGAGCGGGGGGCCCTCAAAATCGCAGACCACCCCGCGGAAGGCGCGGCGGCGGCATTCTCCGATGATCTGCCGGCAGCAGCCTGTGGGGTCGCCGCCGCCCTCAAAGTCCCGGCAGTCCAGCGACATCAGGCCGCCCTGGGGCGGCGCGGCCGCCTGAACGCCCAGCAGCCTGGGCCCCGGCCCGATCCGGTAGGCCATGTGGGCGGGCGTCAGGCCGAACTGCCCGCAGCGGCTCTCCTGCCCGGCGGGCAGAGCCAGCAGCAAGTCCTTCATATGAGATACCCCCTTGTGAAAGTCAGGAAAATATGGTAGAATGCCTTAGGATCCGTGAGCGGGCACTTTGTATTGCTTGAGGCGGCGCCGCGCAATTGCGTCTGCGGCTATTACTACATGGTATGCCCGTCCACATCAGATTAGAAGGTGAGTTATGGCGCTGTTTCGGGCCGGGTTCACGGCCGATACCGTTTATGAGCTGACCGGCGAGGCCCTGGAGCGCCGGGGCATCCGGCTGCTGCTGGCCGACCTGGACAACACCCTGGTCCCCTATGGGGTGCCCCTGCCGGACCGGCGGCTGAAGGACTGGCGGGACGAGCTGGCGGCCCATGGAGTGACTCTGTTCATCCTGTCCAACAACCGGCACGAGCGCCGCCCCCGGGTCTTTTCGGAGGGGCTGGGCGCGCCCTTTATCGGTCACGCCGGCAAGCCCAAGACTCCGGCCTTTTACGCGGCCATGGAGCGGATGGGCGTCACAAAGGAGCAGACAGCCATCGTGGGCGACCAGGTATTCACCGATGTGCTGGGGGGCAACCGGGCGGGTGTGACCACCATTCTGGTGAAGCCCATCCGGCTGGCGGGCAATCCGGGGCGGTATCTGCGGTACGCCGCCGAGCTGCCCTTCCGGCTGCTGACCCGGAAAGGAGCGTCGTTGTGAGCGCGAGCTTCGGCCCCGCGGGCAACGCGGAGGATTTTCCATATAAAACGTCGGCGGATGCCCCCAGGTGGCTCCGGGAGCTGGGGCTGGACTGCTACGAGTACCAGTGCGGCAAGGGGGTCCATGTGGGGGAGGAGACGGCCCGGAGGCTGGGGGCCGCGGCACTGGAGCAGGGCATCACGCTGTCCCTCCACGCCCCCTATTTCATCAACCTGGCCAACCCGGACCCGGACAGCCTGCGGAAGACCATCGGCTATATCACCGACGCCTGCCTGACGGCCGACCGGATGGGGGCTCGGCGGGTGGTGATCCACTCCGGGGCGCTGATGAAGCGCGCCCGGCGGGAGGCTCAGGACATCGCGCTGAGGTCCCTGAAAGAGGTGCTGCGCGCCTGCGACGACGCGGGCTTTGCCCACATGACTCTGTGCCCGGAGACCATGGGCAAGATCAACCAGCTGGGCGATCTGGACGAGGTGCTGGAGCTGTGTACTCTGGATGAGCGGCTGGCGCCCTGCGTGGACTTCGGCCACCTGTACGCCCGATCTCTGGGGGCGCTGGACGGGGCGGAGGCCATGACGCGGATACTGGACCGGATGAAAGAGGTGCTGGGCGAGGACCGGGCCGGCCGGTTCCACAGCCATTTCTCCCATATTCAGTTCACCCCCAACGGGGGAGAGAAGCGCCACCGCACCTTTGCCGACGACGACGGTTACGGCCCCGACT
>CAZUWQ010000099.1:0-4277 GCA_964624195.1 uncultured Oscillospiraceae bacterium
TCTCCGGGCTGCGGCTTAGCGCGGAAGGCTTGTTTTGTCACAAAAGCTATGATATAATAACGGAACAGCAATCAGAAGGGAGGCGGGGGCGTGAGGCGAAAATTGCTGCGGGCGGCGCTGTTCGCGGGTCTGCTGATGATGCTGGCGCTGGGGACCGGCGGCTGCCTGTTCCGGTCGGTGGACGATCTGTACGCCCTGCCCGTCCTGCCGGAGGAATATTCCCAGCTTCAGGCCATCATCCAGTCCACCATGAGCGAGCTGGGCGCGGAGTACGCCACCATCAACTACGGCAGCAACACTTCTACGGTCCAGCTGCTGGACCTGGACAACGACGGGAGCCAGGAGACGGCGGCGGTGTTCCTCCGGGTGACCGCCGCGGAGGAGCAGCCGCTGCGGGTGTGCCTGTTCCGCAAGGGAAGCGATGAGAGCTACAGCCTGTCCAATATGATCCGGGGGGACGGGACCTCCATCAATTCCGTGGCCTATGAGGACCTGACAGGGGACGGGATGCAGGAGCTGGTGGTGAGCTGGCAGATGAGCGCCAAGGTCCACATCCTGTCCGCCTATGCCCTGTCGTCCACGGGAGTCAGTGAGCTGATGAACACCACCTATAACGAGAGCTACCTGATCACCGACCTGGATGGGGAGGACGGCAGGGAGATCGTGGTGTTCCAGCAGAACAGCACCGGCGAGGGGAGCAACCGGGCGGAGTATTACCGCTTCCGGGACAGCGCTATGGCCATGGTCTCCGTGGCCCCCCTGTCCGACAACCTGCGGGATGTGGCCTCCGCCGTGAGCGGGACGCTGTCTGACGGCATTCGGAGCGTCTATGTGACCTGCGAGATGGAAAGCGGCGTGGTGACGGATATCCTGACCCTGGGCCGGGATGGGCTGCGCAACGTGACGCGGGACGAGGACAACGGCATCAGCCTGACCACCTTCCGGGATTATACCGACGTGGGCGCGACGGATATCAACGGGGACGGTGTGCTGGAGATCCCGCTGCCCGTGCGGGCGCCCAGCCTGGACCAGGAGCAGCAGGGCAGCTACTATATCATCTACTGGCGGCAGTTTGACCAGGAGGGCAATGCCTCGGTGAGCTGCGCCACCTACCATGCCGTCAGCGACGGCTGGTATCTCATGCTGCCGGACAGCTGGCCCCAAAGCATCACCGTGGGCCGGGACGACAGCCTGAGCAGCCGGGGCGAGCGGGCGGTGGTATTCTACTACTGGCCGGACACGGTGGGGGGGACGCCGGAGCCCTTCCTGACCGTCTACCGTCTCACCGGCAACAACCGCGACATCCGGGCCAAGCTGTCCGGACGGTATACGCTCTACAGCGACAGCTCCACCATCTACTGCGCGGCGCTGGACGAGGACGTTTGGAACTGCGGCGTCAGCGTGGAGGATGTGGCCCAGCGGTTTTATCTGATCACCGCCGCCTGGTCCAGTTAAGGGCCGGCAGGACGCCCGTAAGACAGGAGGAAAATCACGATGAGGAAGGTTCTGGTGCTGGAGGACGAGGCCAATATCCGCAGCTTTGTGGTCATCAATCTGA
Source organism: uncultured Oscillospiraceae bacterium (assembly GCA_964624195.1). GTDB lineage: Bacteria > Bacillota > Clostridia > Oscillospirales > Oscillospiraceae > Enterenecus. Next base: position 1,559 of record CAZUWQ010000099.1, read on the forward strand.
AACGGGCGGGCTATGAGACCATCGAGGCGGGGGACGGCGAGGAGGCCCTGGAGCAGATCCGCCGCAATCCGGATATCAGGGTGGCGCTGCTGGACATCATGCTCCCCGGCGAGATCGACGGCTTTGAGGTGTGCCGCCGCATCCGGGCGGGCAACGCCAGGATCGGTATCATCATGCTCACCGCCCGCACCCAGGAGATGGACAAGGTAACGGGGCTGATGACCGGGGCGGACGACTATGTGACCAAGCCCTTTTCCCCGGCGGAGCTCACCGCCCGGGTGGACGCCCTGTACCGGCGCTCCGGCGGCGAGACGCAGCGGGACACGGACGAGATCAGCCAGCCGCCCTTCCTGCTGAACACCCGGAACCGGACGCTGGAGAAAAACGGCCGGCGGGTGAAGCTTACCCAGGTGGAGTACGCCATCGTGAAGCTGTTTATGGACAACCCCGGCAAGGCCCTGTCCCGGGAGGAGATCCTGGACGCGGTGTGGGGCAAGGACTACCTCGGTGAGCTGAAGATCGTGGATGTGAACATCCGCCGCCTGCGGGTCAAGATCGAGGACGATCCCCAGAACCCGGCCTATGTGACCACGGTGTGGGGCTACGGATACAAATGGGGGTTTTAAATGGCGGAGTTTGAGGATCGGAAGCGGCCCCGGCGGGAGCGAAAAAAGCTGGAACCTGTGGGGCCGGCCAAGTCCAAAACGGAGCGGGAGCAGCCCGCGGGGAAGAAGCCCCGCCGGCGGGGCGGCGTCATCCGCCGCCGGTGGCTGGTCAACACGCTGTCCGCCACCGTCCTCATCGTGGTGGTGGCCGTCACCAGCTTTACGGTGGCGATCTACAGCTACTATACCTCCACCATGCTGGCCTCTCTGGAGAGCCGGGCCCAGACCGCCGCGGGGATGTTCCGCAACTACACCGAGAGCACCTATCTCTACTCCGCCCGGCAGTTTATCAATCAGTTCGAGGAGAAAAACGAGGTGGAGGTGCAGTTCCTCACCCCCGGCGGCCGGGTGCGGCTCAGCTCGCTCATCGACATCTCCGGCGGCTATCCCGGCACCGCGGACGTCAGCGACGCCGTGACCACCAAAAAGCTGGCCACCTGGACGGGGGACGACCCCTCCACCGGCGACCACATTATGGCCGCATCCGCGCCCATCATCTATAACGGCACGGTGGTGGGAGTGGTGCGGCTGGTCACCTCCCTGCGGCTGCTGGACACCCAGATGGTGCACATCGTGCTCTTAGTGTCCGCCCTGGGCCTGGTCATCGTGGTGGTCATGGCGGCCTACACCACCTATTTTATCCGCACGGTGCTGGAGCCGGTATCCCGGGTGACGGAGACGGCCAAGCGCATCGCCACCGGCAGCTATGGGGTCCAGCTGGAGAAACGGTCCGACGACGAGATGGGCGAGCTGGTGGACGCCATCAACGATATGTCCATGAAGATCGACCAGGCGGAGCGGACCCAGTCGGAGTTCATCTCGTCGGTGTCCCATGAGCTGCGCACGCCGCTGACGGCCATCAACGGCTGGGCGGAGACGCTGTATAACGGCGAGGTGCGGGACGCGGCGGACGTGAAAAAGGGCATGGGCATCATCGTGTCCGAGGCCCGGCGGCTGACCAATATGGTGGAGGAGCTGCTGGAGTTCTCCCGGATCGAGACCGGGCGGTTCAACCTGTCGGTGGAGCCGCTGGACATCAAGGCGGAGCTGGAGGACGCGGTGTACACCTACCGGGAGTTCTTCCGCCGGAAGGGGCTGGAGCTGAACTATACCGAGTGCGAGCAGGAGTTCCCGCCCATCAGCGGTGACCCGGAGCGGCTGCGGCAGGTGTTCTGCAATCTGCTGGACAACGCGGACAAGCACGGCGGCTCCGGAGGCCGGGTGGACGTGTCCATCGACAGCGAGGGGGACGACGTGGTGGTCCGCATCCGGGACTACGGCCCCGGCGTGCCCGAGGACGAGCTGCCCTTTGTCAAGTATAAGTTCTACAAGGGCTCCTCCAAGGCCAGAGGGTCCGGCATCGGCCTGGCGGTGTGCGAGGAGATCATCACGGCCCACAACGGCAGCCTGGACATCGCCAACGCGGAGGGCGGCGGCTGCGTGGTCACCCTGCGCCTGCCCATCCACGGGGACTGAGCGGGGCGCGCCGAAAAAATAGAACTAAAGTTCGAGAAAATGATTGCAATTTTTTGCCTGACCTGATAGAATACACCCAAAGGAGATATGGCAATGGCAAAACGAGAGCCCGCAAGCTGTCAGACGCCCTATAAGACCAGCTGCGGCGGGCAGGCGCTGATCGAGGGGATCATGATGCAGGGGCCGGACAAGCGGGCCATCGTGGTGCGCCGGCCGGACGATACGCTGGACGTGACCCTGGAGGAGGTCAAGCGCCGGAAGGGGCTGGCGAAGCTGCCCTTTATCCGGGGGATCTTTGTGTTCTGCGGCTCCATGGTAAATGGGGTGCGGGCGCTGATGCGATCCGCCGAGGTGTCCGACGACGGCACGGGCCCGGAGGAGGAGCTCACCGGGCTGGACAAGTGGCTCAACGACCACTTCACCCAGGAGAAGGCCGCCTCCATCATCGTCACGCTGGGGGCGGTGCTGGGCGTCGCCTTTTCCGTCGCGCTGTTCATCCTGCTGCCCACCGCCGTCACCGGCCTTATCGCCCTGTTCTGGAAGACCATGCCCCTGTGGTTCCGGGCGGTGCTGGAGGG
>CAZUWQ010000100.1:0-4211 GCA_964624195.1 uncultured Oscillospiraceae bacterium
ACCCCGGCCCAGGAAAAACGTGTGCGCAACGGCGCCGCCTTTACCTTCAGCCAGACGGGAGAGTGGCGGGTATACAGTCCCCAGGGCGAGTTTTTGGCCCTCTGCCGGGGAGACGGGGCGCGGCTGGTCACCGTCAAGAGCTTTTTTGAGGTGTAGTCGATGGAACTGCGCACAAAACGGCTCCGCGTCCGGCCCTTTCAGCCGTCCGACCTTGAGGGGCTGTATGGGCTGGTGTCGGACGAAGCCGTGATGAGGTACATTGAGCCGCCCTATTCCAGAGAACAGGCGGCAGGTCTGTTAGAGCGGGCGCTCCGGGAAGACCCACCCTTTGGCTGCGCGGTGGACGACAGCCGGGGCAGGTTCATCGGCTATGTGATCTACCACCCCTATGATAGGGACGCGTGGGAGCTGGGCTGGCTGCTCCGGGCCGACCAGTGGCACAAGGGCTATGGGGACGAGTTGACAAAGGCGTTGATAGCGGATGCCGGGGGAAAGACCCGCCGGCTGGTGATAGAGTGCAGTCCGGAACAGACGGCCAGCAGAGCCATCGCCCTGAAAAACGGCTTTACCTATCGCGGCCGGGAGGATGGCCGCGACGTGTATGAGCTGGAGCTGCGGCAGGGACGGCCCGATGAGGGCATCGGGCCCCGCGGGGTCGGGCTTCCGCTTTGAGCGAAGCGCGTTGATCGGCCGGATCTTCAGCGGTATAACAAAAACAGTTTATCACAGAGGTTTGGAGCAAGGGTCATGGAGAAGACGAGACGGGTGATAGCCCTGGGGTTCTTTGACGGGGTGCATATTGGACACGGAGCGCTGCTGCGGAGAGTGACGGAGGCGGCGGAGCGGCTGGGGGCGGTCCCGGCGGCGCTGACCTTTGACCACAACCCCAAGGAGCTGACCAGGGGCGAGCCGGTGCCGCGGATCAATACAGGGGCGGACCGGGAGTGGCTCATGCGGGAGCGGTACGGGATCGGGGAAGTCATCGTGCTGACCTTTGACCGGGCCATGATGGAGATGCCCTGGGATCGGTTTGTCACCGGGGTGCTGGCGGAGCGGTTCGGCGCCGTCCACCTGGTGGTGGGGCACGACTTCCATTTCGGCTATCGGGGAGAGGGCACCCCCCAGCGGCTGGCGGAGCTATGCGGCCGACTGGGGATCGGCTGCGAGATCGTGGGCAGAGTGGAGCTGGACGGGATCACCGTGTCCTCTACCCACATCCGGGGCCTGCTGGAGCGGGGCGAGATGGAGACGGCAGGGCGGTTCTTGGGCCATCCCCACATCCTGTCCGGGCAGGTCGTCCACGGCAGGCGGCTGGGCCGCACCATCGGCATCCCCACCTCCAACCTGATCGTGCCGGAGGGGGTGCTGATCCCCGCCTTCGGCGTCTACGCCACGCGGGTGCTGCTGGAAAAAGGAGAGCGGTGCCTGGCGGTCACCAATGTGGGCGTCCGGCCCACGGTGGACGACAGCGGCAGGGTGACGGTGGAGCCGTGGATATTGGATTACAGCGGCGACCTCTACGGGCAGACTATCCGGGTGGAATTCCACAAGCGTCTGCGCCCGGAGCGGCGCTTCGACTCTCTGGAGGAGCTGCGGGCGGCCATCCTGCGCAACGCCGACGAGACGCGGGCCTGTCTTTCAGCGGAGTGAGGGGCCGCCGGCGCCGGAGAAGGCCCGAAGGCTGCGGTTATGGCCCCATGTGCCGGGAAAGGGGGGAAATGGGGCCTCCGGCAGGAGCCGCTTTTCCATGGGCGGGCTATTGTGAAAATGCCCAAAAAACGGGGGAGAAATTGTCAGGCAGATTGATGATGATCGGACCAAAAACCCCTTGCAAAGAAGGGAAAAGAGCGCTATACTGATTGTGTACCGAGGCCGGGAGGGGAATCGGCTTTTTTGCGGACCATATTTGTTATTTTTTTAACAAATATGGTCGTCGCAGCGTTATCCGTTAAATTTATAACGGACGACTCTTCATGTTTTTCGCAAAAAAAGCGAGATTTTGCTTTCATTTTCGTATAAAACATGATACACTATTCATGTCCCGGACGATGGCCGGCGAGTTGTGAAAACTGGCGGACCGGCTGAAATTTTGATAAGGAGGCTGTTAGAATGTCATTTGTCAAAGTGGACCGGAAGGGACCGGTGGCGATCCTGACCATAGACAGGCCGGAGGCGCTGAACGCGCTGAACTCCCAGGTGCTGTCCGATCTGGATGAGGCCATTTCCAAGGTGGAGGCGGCCGATGACGTATTTGCCGTCATCGTGACCGGCGCGGGGCGTTCCTTTGTGGCCGGCGCGGACATCGGCGAGATGGTACACTTCTCCGCCCGGGACGGGAAGCAGTTCGGCGTTCACGGCGGCTCAGTGTTCCTGCGTCTGGAGAATCTGTCCAAGCCGGTGATCGCGGCGGTGAACGGCTTCGCTCTGGGCGGCGGCTGTGAGCTGTCGATGGCCTGCGACATCCGTCTGGCCTCCGAAAAGGCAAAGTTCGGCCAGCCGGAAGTGGGCCTGGGCATCACCCCAGGCTTTGGCGGCACCCAGCGGCTGCCCCGCATCGTGGGCCTGTCCAAGGCCATGGAGCTGATCCTGACCGCCAGGGTCATCAGCGCTGCCGAGGCGAAGGAGATCGGCCTGGTATCCGCCGTCTATCCGCCGGAGGAGCTGATGGACAAGGCTCTGGAGCTTGCCAACGCCATCTGCGCCAACGCGCCCATTGCGGTGGCGGAGTCCAAGCGGTGTATCCGCATGGGAATGCAGACCGACATCGCCACCGGGGCCGCGTTCGAGGCGGAGGCGTTCGGCGTCACCTGCGGCACCGAGGATAAGAAGGAGGGGATGTCCGCGTTCCTGGAGAAGCGGGCGGAGAAGCACTTTAAGAACCGGTAATTCGGACGGCAGGCATTTTCTTCCGCGACCCGGAGGAACCCACATATTATATAAACCAGGAGGTATATGGCAATGAAAAAAATCGTTGTGATCGGCGGCGGCACCATGGGCCTGGACATCGCGCAGGTATTTGCCCGCAAGGGCTACGACGTGGTGGTCCGGGACATCAAGGACGAGATCATCAAGGCGTCCGAGGCCCGGCTGAACAAGAGCCTGGACAAGCTGGTGAGCAAGGGCAAGCTGGACGAGGCCGGAAAGAAGGCCATCACCGACAGGATCGGCTTTACCGTGGACCTGTCCGCGGCGGCGGACGCCGATCTGGTGGTGGAGGCTGCCATTGAGGACCTGGACGTCAAAAAGTCCGTCTTCGCCGAGTTGGACAGCCTGTGCGGACCGGCGACCATCCTGGCCTCCAACACCTCATCTATTTCCATCACCGCCATTGCCTCGGCTACCAAGCGGCCGGACAAGTTCATCGGGATGCACTTCTTCAACCCCGCCACCGTCATGAAGCTGGTGGAGGTCATCCGCGGCGAGCACACCTCGGACGAGACCTTTGAGACGGTCAAAAGCTTGTCCGTGGAGATCGGCAAGGAGCCCGTGGAGGTCAAGGAGGCCCCCGGATTTGTGGTCAACAAGATCCTGGTCCCCATGATCAACGAGGCCGCCGATCTGCTCTACACCGGTGTGGCGACGGCGGAGGGCATCGACACCGCCATGAAGCTGGGCGCCAATCATCCTATGGGTCCCCTGGCGCTGGGCGACCTGATCGGCCTGGACGTGTGTCTGGCCATTATGGATACACTGTTCAACGAGACCCACGATCCCAAATACCGCGCCTCCCTGCTGCTGCGCAAGATGGTGCGGGCGGGCAAGCTGGGCCGCAAGACCGGTGTGGGCTTCTATGATTATTCCAAGTAAGCGATAAAAAAGGAGGTCATTTTTCCATGGATTTTAAACTGTCCAGAGAACAGGAAATGCTCCGCAAGATGTACCGTGAGTTTGCGGAGAACGAGGTCAAGCCTCTGGCCGCTGAGGTCGATGAGGAGGAGAGATTCCCCGAGGAGACCGTGAAGAAGATGGCAAAGCTGGGTATGATGGGCATCTATCTGCCCAAGGAGTACGGCGGCGCCGGCGCGGACTATGTGTCCTATGTGATGGCGGTGGAGGAGATGGCGAAGGTATGCGCCACCACCAGCGTCATCCTGTCCGCCCACACCAGCCTGTGCTGCAACCCCATCTTTGAGTACGGCACCGAGGACCAGAAGAAGAAGTATCTGCCCAAGCTGTGCTCCGGCGAGTGGCTGGGCGCCTTCGGCCTGACC
>CAZUWQ010000101.1:0-4165 GCA_964624195.1 uncultured Oscillospiraceae bacterium
GTCAGCCAGAACCTGTCCACCCGGGACGGGCTGCCCACCAACGCCATTTTCGGCTTTCTGAACATCCTGCTCAAGCTGCTGGAGGAGGAGAGGCCGGAGGGGCTGGCGGTGGCCTTCGATATGCGCGCGCCCACCTTCCGCCACCTGGCCTATGAGGGCTATAAGGCCCAGCGGAAGGGAATGCCGGAGGAGCTGGCGGCCCAGATGCCGGTGCTGAAAGAGGTGCTGGACGCCATGAACATCCGCCGGTATGAGCTGGAGGGCTGGGAGGCGGACGACCTGCTGGGCACCATGGCCCGGATCAACGGGGAGGCGGGCGGCGAGACCGTCATCGTCACCGGGGACAAGGACTCGCTGCAGCTCATCGGAGACCGCACCACCGTCAAGCTGGTGTCCACCCGCATGGGACAGACCACCACGAAGGACATGACCCCGGAGCGGTTCCGGGAGGAATACGGCTTCGACCCCATCCACATCATCGACCTGAAAGCGCTGATGGGCGACGCGTCGGACAACATCCCCGGCGTAAAGGGCGTGGGGGAAAAGACCGCCATGGCGCTGGTTCAGCAGTACCAGACGGTGGAGGCCATCTACGCGAAGCTGCCCGACATCGACGCCAAGCCCGCCGTCATCAAAAAGCTGACCGAGGGGGAGGCGGACGCCCGGATGAGCTATGACCTGGCCACCATCCACCGGGACGCGCCCATCGGCTTCCGCCCGGAGGACGCCGCCCGGAAGCCGTACAACGACCAGGCGCTGTATGATATCCTGCTGCGGCTGGAGTTCTCCAAGCTCATTGATAAATTAAAGCTGACCGGCCACGGGGCGGTGGAGCAGAAGGAGGCCGGATTCACCGGCGCCTGCGAAAGCGAGATCGTGGAGACGCAGGAGCGGATGGAGGAGCTGTTGGACCTGTTCCGGGGCCGGGACCATGTGACCTTCCTGGCCCTGCCCGACCTGAACGGCGTGTGCGTGGAATTCGGGGACGGGGACAGCGGCCGGGCCGCCCTATTCTTCGCGGACAAGCTGGACTGCTTCAACGACTTTCTTCGGGACTTTTTCTCGACGGATATCAGAAAAGTCACCCACGATGTGAAGACGCTGATGGAAAAGCTGCTTTCGGAAGGGCTGCCTCTGGACGGCTTTGTGTTCGACACCGCCATCGCCGCCTACCTGCTGTCCCCCACCGACGGCAGCTATGAGCTGGAAAAGCTGTCCATCAGCTATTTCAACTTTGAGACCCGGAAGGCCAAAGTATATCAGGACCCGGACGCTTTCGGCCCTCTGGCCGACATCACCGTTCCCCTGGGCGCGTGGATGAGCCACACCGCCCTGGTGGAGGCGCTGTATCAGGAGCAGAAGGCCAAGCTGGACGAGCTGGGGCTGAATCAGGCCTTCTATGACATCGACCTGCCCCTGTGCCCGGTGCTGGCCCGGATGGAGCGGGAGGGCGTGCTGGTGGACCGGAAGGCGCTGGCCGACTTCGGAGAGCAGCTCCAGGTGGGTATCGACGTGCTGGAGCAGGAGATCTACGCCCTGGCCGGGGAGAAGTTCAACATCCTCTCCCCCAAGCAGCTGGGACACATCCTCTTTGAAAAGCTGGGCCTGCCTCCGGTGAAGAAGACCAAGACGGGGTACTCCACCAACGCCGATGTGCTGGAGAAGCTGCGCCCCCGGCACGAGATCGTGGGGAGGATCCTGGACTACCGGCAGCTGACCAAGCTGAACTCCACCTATGTGGAGGGGCTGGGCAAGGTCATCGGCCCCGACGGGCGTATCCGCACCAGCTTCCAGAACACCGTCACCGCCACCGGCCGGCTCAGCTCCACCGAGCCCAATCTGCAGAACATCCCCGTCCGCACCCCGCTGGGGGCGGAGATGCGCAAGATGTTCACCGCCGCCCCCGGCCATGTGCTGGTGGACGCGGACTACTCCCAGATCGAGCTGCGGCTGCTGGCCCACATCTCCGGGGACGGCGCTATGATCGCCGGCTTCCGCGGCGGCGAGGATATCCACACCATTACCGCCGGTCAGGTGTTCGGCGTGCCGCCGGAGCGGGTGACGCCGGATATGCGCCGGGCGGCCAAGGCGGTGAATTTCGGCATCGTCTACGGCATCTCCGCCTTCGCCCTGTCCGACGACCTCCATGTGACGGTGGCCCAGGCCAGGGAGTATATGGAGAAATACTTTGAGCACTATTCCGGCGTTCGGGCCTATATGGACCGGGTGGTGGAGCAGGCCAGGGCGGACGGCTGCGTGTCCACCCTGTACGGCCGCCGCCGGTGGCTGCCGGAGCTCAAGAGCTCCAACTTCAATACTCGGTCCTTTGGGGAGCGGGTGGCGCTGAATATGCCTATCCAGGGCACCGCGGCGGACATCATCAAGCTGGCGATGATCCGGGTGGACGAGGCCCTGCGCCGGGAGGGGCTGAAGGCCCGGCTGATCCTCCAGGTCCACGACGAGCTGATCGTGGAGTGCCCGGAGGACGAGGGCGAGCGGGTCCGGGCGCTGCTGAAGCGGGAGATGGAGGGTGTGGCCCAGCTGTCGGTGCCCCTGCTGGCGGACGCCAAGCTCGGCAGGACCTGGGCGGAGGCGCACTGATCGTACTGCCACGCGTCGGGTCACTCCGGGGGAAGAATATGAAACAGCCTGTCATGGGGCAGGGGCAGAGCCCTTGCCCTGCGACAAGATGCCGCGTTGAATGGTGATCTTATGAACTATACGCTTGTCCCAATGGCCGCCGAGCACATCGAACAGGTGGCCGCCATAGAAAAAAGCTGCTTTTCCCACCCCTGGAGCGCGGAGATGCTGCGGGAGGAGCTGTGGAACGACAGCGCGGTGGTGATCGTGGCCGAGGGGGCGGACGGCACGGTGCTGGGCTATGCCGGTCTTCAGACAGTGCTGGACGAGGGCTATCTCAACAACGTGGCGGTGGCCCCCCGGTTCCGCCGCCAGGGGGTGGCGGACGAACTGATCGCCGCCTTCGTCCGGTTCGGACAGGCCAGGCTGGCCTTTCTCACCCTGGAGGTCCGCGCCTCCAACGCCGCCGCCATCGCCCTGTATGAAAAGCACGGCTTCCAACCGGTTGGGCGGCGGAAGGACTACTACGACGACCCGGCGGAGGACGCCGTGCTGATGACATTGAGATTTGGATCGGAGGGCCATGGAAGCTGAAGAATTTCGCCTGTTGACCGCGCCGGAGCCGGAGCCGCTGTATCGGGCGGCGCCGCCCGTGACAAACATATTTTTATTCCCTGGGAGGGGTGGACCACATGAATATTCTGGCTTTTGAATCCTCCTGCGACGAGACCGCCGCGGCCATCGTGCGGGACGGGAGAACGGTGCTGTCCTCCGTCATCGCGTCGTCGGCGGATATGCACGCCATCTACGGCGGCGTGGTGCCCGAGATCGCGTCCCGCAAGCATGTGGAGGCCATCTCCGGGCTGGCGGACGAGGCGCTGCGGCAGTCCGGACTGACCAAAGGGGATATCGACGCCGTGGCGGTGACCTATGCCCCCGGTCTCATCGGGGCGCTGCTGGTGGGGGTGTCCTTTGCCAAGTCGGTGGCCTACGGTCTGGGGGTGCCTCTGATCCCCGTCCACCATGTTCGGGGGCACATCGCCGCCAACTACATTGCCCACCCGGACCTGGAGCCGCCCTTTTTGTGCCTTTGCGTGTCCGGCGGCACCACCGCCCTGGTGGACGTGCGGGACTACACCCATTTCGAGGTGCTGGGCGGGACCCGGGACGACGCCGCCGGCGAGTGCTTCGACAAGATCGCCCGGGTGCTGGGGCTGGGCTATCCCGGCGGCGGACCCATGGACAAGATGGCCCAGGGGGGCAGCGACAGGGCTTTCCGCTTTCCGCGGGCCCATGTGGACGACCACCCTCTGGATATGTCCTTTTCCGGACTGAAAACGGCGGTGCTCAACGCCGTCCACAACGCGGAGCAGAGGGGGGAGACGCCGGACCTCCACGACCTGGCAGCATCCTTTGCCGCCGCCGTGTCCGATACCCTGGTGCCCCGCGTCATGGAGGCGGACCGGATGCTGGGCTACCATAAGATCGCGGTGGCCGGCGGCGTGGCCGCCAACAGCCGCATCCGGGCGGACCTGGGCGCCGCCTGCCGGAACGCCGGCGCCAGGCTGTGGCTGCCGCCCCTGTC
>CAZUWQ010000102.1:0-4104 GCA_964624195.1 uncultured Oscillospiraceae bacterium
ATGGGGGAAAAGTAAAGGCAGAGCGCCGTTTTGCAAAAAAAGGATCTTTGATCTCCCACTTGACAACGGCCCCGTGTGTGGCTATAATGTCCATATAAGCCCTGAAACATCAGAAAGGAGGCGCGTGAAATGCGGAAGGATCGGAGAAACCAGGAAAGAGAGTACAGGATGCCGGTGGGACATTTGCGCGCCGTGGGATAGGGCCGAAAGGGCCCGGTCTGTGTTGACGTGCGTGACAGGGAGCGCCCCTCTGGGATCAGGGGGGCGCTTTTTTGTGCCCTGAGAGAGAAAGGAGCGTTCTATGGAACCGGAATTTAAGCTGGCGGCGGGGGAAAAGGTCAGGATGATCATCCGATACCTCCGGGGGAACCTGGGCTATTTCGCCGCCGCCCTGATCTGCGCCTGCCTGACCATGGCGCTTCAGGCGCTGATGCCCCAGATCATCCGGGTCACTGTGGATTCGGTGCTGGGGACGGAGCCGCTGGACCTGCCCAAGCTGGTGACCGGCCTGATTCCCCTGGAGAGGCTGAAGGCGGAACCGTTGCTGGTTCTGTGGACCGCCGGGGTGGCGGTGCTGGTGGTGGCGGTGTGCCGCGGCGTGTTCAGCTACGGGCAGCGGGTGAATCTGGCCAAGGGCTCGGAGGGCTTTGTGCAGGGTATCCGGAACGATCTGTACCGCCATATCCAGCACCTGAGCTTTGACTGGCACACCGCCAACGCCGCCGGCGACATCATCCAGCGGTGCACCTCCGATGTGACGGTGATCCGGGATTTCGTGTGCTCCCAGCTGGTGGAGGTGGTGCGCACAGTGTTCCTCATCGTCCTGTATGTGGTCATCATGACGCGGATGAACGTGAAGCTGTCCCTGGTGGCGCTGGTGTTCATTCCCATCGTGGGGCTGTCCTCCGGGGTGTTTTACCGCAAGATATCGTCCCGGTTCAAGACGGCGGACGAGGCGGAGGGAGAGCTGACCGCCTGCGCCCAGGAAAACCTCACCGGCGTGCGTGTGGTGCGGGCCTTTGGCCGGGAGCGGTATGAGGCGGAGCGCTTCGGGGAAAAGAACGAGCGCTTTTCCCGGCTGTGGATCAAGCTGGGCAAGCTGCTGGCGGTCTACTGGGCGTCCGGCACTCTGCTGAGCCTGCTGCAGGTGATGGCAGTGGTGCTGTTCGGCGTGGCGGAGACGGTGCGCGGCGGCATGACGCTGGGCGGGTTTCTGGCTTTCGTCAGCTACAACGAGGCGCTGACCTGGCCGGTGCGTTCCCTGGGCCGGGTACTGTCCAACATGAGCAAGGCGGGAGTGTCCATGGACCGGGTGGGCTATATCCTCCGGGCCAAAGAGGAGCGGGACAGGCCGGGGGCGGAGGACGTGGAGCTGAGCGGCGACATCGTGTTCGACCACGTCACCTTCGGCTACGCGGGCCATGAGGTGCTGGACGACGTGTCCTTCACCATCCCCTGGGGCAGCACCTTCGCCATTCTGGGCGGCACCGGTTCCGGCAAGAGCACCCTGGTCCACCTGCTGGACCGGCTGTACGACCTGAAGGACGGGCAGGGAAACGTCACCATCGGCGGGACGGACATCCGGGACATCAAACGGGACTGCCTGCGGCGGCAGATCGGCCTGGTGCTCCAGGAGCCGTTTCTGTTCTCCCAGACCGTCCGGGAGAACATCGCCGCCGCCCGCCCGGACGCGGCGGAGGAGGATCTCCGGCAGGCGGCGGCGGTGGCCTGCGTGGACGAGGCCATCACCGAGTTTCCTGACGGGTATGACACGGTGGTGGGCGAGCGGGGCGTCACCCTGTCCGGCGGCCAGAAGCAGCGGGTGGCCATTGCCCGGATGCTGCTGCAACGGGCGCCTGTGATGGTGTTTGACGACTCCCTGTCCGCCGTGGATGCCGAGACGGACGCCAGGATCCGCGCCGCGCTCAGGGAGCGCGTGAACGGCGCCACCGTCATCCTGATCTCCCACCGGGTGACCACGCTGATGCAGGCGGACCGCGTTTTAGTGCTGGACGGGGGCCGGGTGGCCGATATCGGCACCCACGCCGAGCTGATCTCCCGTCCCGGTATCTATAAAGATATCTACGACATCCAGATGAGCGGCGACGACCGCCGACTCATTCAGGAAGGGGGCGGGCGTAATGGCCGCGTTTGACGAGCAGGAGTATACGAAGTCCTTTGACGTCAAGGTATGGAAGCGCTTGCTGCCCCTGCTGGCCCGGTACCGCTGGGTCTTTGTCAGCCTGGTGGCGTTCAACGTGGTATGCGCCGCAGTGGACGTGCTGCTGCCCCTGTTTCAGCGGTACGCCATTTCCAATTTCATCGCGGCGGGCACCCTGCGCGGCCTGGCCCCTTACGCCGTATGCTACCTGGCCGCGGTCGCGCTCCAGGTGCTGGCGGTGGCGGTGTTCAGCCGCAACTCCATGCGTATCGAGATGGATCTGGGCCGGGATCTGCGCCGGGACCTGTTTTCCCATTTGCAGACCCTGTCCCTGTCCTTCTATAACGTGACCCCCGTGGGCTATCTGATCTCCCGGGTGATGAGCGATACCAGCCGCATCGCCGGCGCCGCCGCCTGGAGCTTTTCCGACCTGCTGTGGCAGGTGCTGTATGTGGCGGGCGTGTTCGTATCCATGCTGCTGCTGAACTGGAAGCTGGCCCTGGTGGTCATCGCCATCGTGCCCGTCATCGCCGTGTTGACCTGGTATTTTCAAAACCGCATCCTCCACTGGAACCGGAAGGTGCGCGAGCTGAACTCCAAGATTACCGGCGCCTTCAACGAGGGCATCACCGGCGCCAGGACCACCAAGACGCTGGCCATCGAGGACCGGAACGCGGACAGCTTTGAGAAGATCACCCGCTCCATGCGGGACGCGGGGGTGCGGGCGGCCCGGCTTAACGCGGTGTATATCCCGCTGGTGATGCTGTTTTCCTCCGGGGCGGTGGCCATCGTCCTGCTCCGGGGCGGCTATATGGTGCTGGACCAGGCCATGGAGATCGCCACCCTGTCCGCCTTTGCCACTTACGCGGTGGGGCTGTTCGAGCCTATCCAGGGCATCGCCGCCAACATCGCTGACTTTATCTCCGTCCAGGCGTCCATCGAGCGGGTCACAGATCTGCTGGACAAAAAGCCCGACATCGTGGACCGCCCGGAGGTCATTGAGAAATACGGCGACGCCTTCCACCCCAGGCGGGAAAACTGGGAGCCGCTGGAGGGGGACATCGAGTTTCGGGACGTGACCTTCCGCTACCCCGACGGCGGGGAGAACGTGCTGGAGCATTTCTCCCTCCACATCCCGGCGGGCGCCACCGTAGCCATCGTGGGCGAGACCGGAGCGGGCAAGAGCACTCTGGTCAACCTGGCCTGCCGGTTCTTTGAGCCCACGGAGGGTCAGATCCTCATTGACGGCAGGGACTACCGGGAGCGGAGCCAGCTGTGGCTCCACTCCAATATCGGCTATGTGCTGCAGGATCCCCATCTGTTCTCCGGCACCGTGCGGGACAACATCCGCTATGGCCGGCTGGATGCCACTGACGGGGAGATCGAGGCGGCGGCCAGGGCCGTGTCGGCGGACACGGTGGCAGCCAAGCTGGAAAAGGGCTGGGACAGCGACGTGGGCGAGGGGGGCGGCCGGCTGTCCACCGGGGAGAAGCAGCTGATCTCCTTCGCCCGGGCGGTGCTGGCCGATCCCCGCATCTTCGTGCTGGACGAGGCCACATCATCCATCGACACCCAGACCGAGCGGCTTATCCAGGAGGCCATCGACCACCTGCTGCGGGACCGCACCTCCTTCCTCATCGCCCACCGCCTGTCCACCATCCGCAAAGCGGACATGATCCTGGTGGTCCGGGACGGGCGCGTCGTGGAGCAGGGGACCCATCTGGAGCTGCTGCAAAGGAAGGGGTACTATCACAATTTGTACAGCAGGCAGTTCGCGGAGGAGTCGGCGGCCAGGATCTTGGGGGCGTGATGATCGCCCGCGAAACAAGCGGCGCCCCCGCCCGGAATGTCCCGGGCGGGGGCGCCGCTGTATTTTATGGGGGATCGTGCGGGCGGTCCCTCACTTGCCCGCGATGGACAGCTCGCTCACCAGCACGCAGGGG
>CAZUWQ010000103.1:0-4025 GCA_964624195.1 uncultured Oscillospiraceae bacterium
CGTTACTTTTACATTGACAATGACAGATGGGAGTCAGATAGAGATCATGGCATGTAACCCATTTCTTGTCATTGACGGCGTTGGATATAAAACAAAGTACGAACCATGTGAAGCACTAAATGCATATGCCAATGGATTGTTAAATTCAGAAAATGTCACTGTCATTTTAGAAGAGCCTCCGGCGTTGACCGTGATAAGCGATGAAACCTCTTTTACGACATTGCTGGGATCTTATTCATGGGAGAAAATGAACAGCGACGGGACAATCGAGGCTGTTATAACAGACAGTGCGCACCCCCTTGATTGCCAGAGTTTTCTGCCCATGTTTGAAACGACAGAAAAAACAGCTGTATTGAGGTTCACGGAAGAACCCGATTCTATTTTAAATGTTCAGTGTTGGAGTGATGAGCATTGGTCTGACTCCACTGCAAACAGCGAAGCCGTTGCTGTTCATGGAAATACGATCGAACTTAAATCTGGTGGGTACATCTACGAGATCACAGCACAGTGGGAGGCCGAAAGCGGTTATGGCGGCACGGCACAATATTCCGTCTATATAAAAACCACATAGAACCCAAATAAGCTCTAAGAGGCTCCCTCCGCATCGGAGGGGGCCTCTTCTTATGCCTTTTTCTGTCAAATCGACGAAGGGTTTGACGGATAGGCGTATATCAACAAAAAAGGGAAAAGGGATCGGCGGCCTCCGCGGAGACCGCCGCCCGTTCCTTTTTTCGGTGGACAAATAATTATTTTTGACACTCAGGTGCAAGGTTTGGTGCACAGATTTATGTAGAAAATGAATTGGGAATATATAACAAGGCAAACGATTGCAAGACTTCCACAGCTTCCACAGAGTTTTCCACAGGTCCTTGAATGAATAGCAGGCGCGAATTCCTGCATTTTTTGGTAGACATAACATCTGTCAAGCATTTTTCCGCCGACAGTTTCCACAAAAATTACCGGGCGCGGCTGCCGGCGCCGCCCCGCGGGACGTCCGGGCCGGGGACAGGGCGGGGAGACCGCGCTCGGGATATGGTTCAGCGGGGAACGCGGCCCGCAAGCCCGTCCTCCGCCGCGGCCAGGTCCTCCGGGGTGTTCAGGCTCCGGAAGGGGGCCGGGTCCGCCGCGGGCAGGGTGATGGCGTTTACCCACCGGAGCAGGCTGGACATCCGGTCGTCGCCCTCCAAGATCAGCGTCTCCGCCGGGGTGGCGCAGCTCCGGCGGTACAGGCCGAACAGGGGCTGGGGGCGGCCCTCCGTGGCGTAGACGCAGGCGTCCGCCGCGCCTATGGCCGCCAGCAGGCCGTCCGCCTGTTTATGGGTCAGAAAGGGGCAGTCCACCGCCACCAGCAGCAGAAGCTCGCTCCGACAGGCCCGCAGGCCGGCGTGGAGCCCGCCCAGGGGGCCCCGCTCGGGGTACACGTCGACGATGGCGGGCACGCCGGCAGGCGCCAGGGCCCGGCGCTCCGCGGCCCCCACGGACAGCTGGACCGCCGCGCCATAGGCGCCCCAGCGCTCCAGCGCCCGCTCCAGCAGGGAGACGCCCCCCAGCGTGACCAGCGCCTTGTCCCGCCCCATCCGGGTGGACAGGCCGCCCAGCATGATCTGGACGGTGACTTGCTCCCGGCGCATGGACGATCCCCCCTTTTGTCTCAGATAAAAACAGTATAGCACACCGGGAGCCGGTGTGCTATACCAAACCGTTACAGAACTTTCGACAGAAAATCAATGGTCCGCTGCTCTTTGGGATGGGCAAAAAAGGCGTGGGGCTCGTTCTGCTCCAGAATGTGCCCGCCGTCCATGAACAGCACCCGGGTGCCCACCTCGCGGGCAAAGCCCATCTCGTGGGTGACCACCACCATGGTCATGCCCTCCTGGGCCAGCTCCTTCATGACCTCCAGCACCTCGCCCACCATCTCCGGGTCCAGGGCGGAGGTGGGCTCGTCGAACAGCATGACCTTGGGCTTCATGGCCATGGCCCGGACGATGGCGATGCGCTGCTTCTGCCCGCCGGACAGCTGGGAGGGATAGGCGTCCGCCTTGTCCTCCAGGCCCACCCGCCGCAGCAGGGCGGTGGCCGTCTCGTCGGCCTCGTCCTGCTTCATCAGGCCCGTGCGTACCGGGGCCAGAGTGATGTTTTTCCGGATGGTCATGTTGGGGAACAGGTTGAAGTGCTGGAACACCATGCCCATCTGCCGGCGGATGGCGTCGATGTCCGTCTTGGGGTCGGTGATGGTGACGCCGTCGAAGACGATCTCGCCGGAGGTGGGGATCTCCAGCAGATTCAGGCACCGCAGGAAGGTGGACTTGCCGGAGCCGGAGGGGCCGATGATGACCACCTTTTCGCCGGGGTGGATGTGTTCGGAAATGTTGTCCAGCACCAGGTTGTCGTCAAAGGACTTGGACAGGTTTTTAACGTCGATCACTCTGACGCAGCCTCCTTTCCAGCTTGCCCTGGAGCCAGGTGAGCAGGATACAGAACACCAGATACATGAGGGCGACGCCGATATAGGGGAACATCACCTCGTAGGTCTTGCCGCCGATGGCTTTGGCGTAGTAGAGCACCTCGGCGGTGCCGATGGCGGAGACCAGGGAGGTGTCCTTGAACAGCACGATGAATTCGTTGCCCAGGGAGGGGAGGATGTTCTTGAACGCCTGGGGGATGACGATAAAGCGCATGGTGTCCATGTAGCTCAGGCCCAGGCTCCGCCCCGCCTCCGACTGGCCGCTGTCCACGCTCATCAGCCCGCCCCGGACGATCTCGGCTACATAGGCTCCGGAGTTGACGCCCAGGCCCAGCATACCCACCATAAAGCGGTTGCGGGTGGTGGAAAAGATCACGAAGCCCCAGATCAGCAGCTGCACCATCATGGGCGTGCCCCGGATGACGGTGGTGTACAGCTTGCACACGGCGTTGAGCAGGCCCAGCCAGAAGTTGTGCTGTCCGGGCCGGCGCTGGTCGTGGGACACCCGCACCACAGCCACCAGGATCCCGAGGACGACGCCGATGACAAGAGCGCAGGCGGTGAGCTCCAGGGTGGTGCCCAGTCCCTTGAGATAGAGCTTCCAGCGGTCCGCCTCCAAAAAGGCGGTACAGAACTTCACCACAAAGTTCTGCCAAAAGGTACGGGCAGCCGGGTCAATGGCTTTGTAGGCCTGAAAGACTGTTTCCCAGCCCATACCATCCCTCCTTCCTCGTCAGGGGAAAAGGGCGGCTTTGCCTGCAAGCCGCCCTTTTCCCGGTTTTTCCCGTTTTTTCCGCGTCAATCGGCGGAGATGTATTTGTCGACGATGCTCTGGACGGTGCCGTCCGAGATCAGCTCGTTCAGCGCCTTGTTCACCGCGTCCAGCAGCTCGGTGTTGCCCTTCTTCAGGCCGATGGCGTAATCCTCGGTGACCCACTCGCCGTCCAGCAGGGTAAGGCCGGCGTTGGACTCCACAAAGACCTTGGCGGGGGCGTCGTCGATGATGACCGCGTCGACCTGGCCGTTTTTCAGAGCCTCCACCGCCATAGCGCCGTTTTCATAGGCGATGACGTGATCCTCGCCGTAGCCGCCGTTCTCCGGGGTGTCGGCGGCGTAGATGTAGCCGGTGTAGTTCAGGACCGCGCCGATCAGGTGGTCGCCCAGATTGTCCATGGTGACGTCGGACCCCTCCTTGACGATGACCACCTGGACGCCGGTGGCGTAGCTGTCGGTGAAGTCCATGACCTCCAGCCGCTCCTCGTTGACGGTGACGCCCGCCATAACGATGTCGCACTGGCCGTTCTGAGCGGCCAGAAGGGCCGCGTCAAAGCTCACGTTGTCGATGACCAGCTCCAGGCCCAGCTTCTCAGCGATGGCGCCCGCTACCTCGATGTCGATGCCCTCGTAGCCGGTGCCGTTCCAGCCCTCGCCGTCGGCCAGCGATTCATAGGGCGGGAAATCGGCGCTGGTGGCGAGGATCAGCTTGCCCTTCTCCAGCGTGCTGACGCTGCTGCCGGACTTGGAGCAGGACGCCAGGGCAAATACCATCATCAGGGCCAGC
>CAZUWQ010000104.1:0-3961 GCA_964624195.1 uncultured Oscillospiraceae bacterium
GTGGAGGATACGCCGGGCGTCACCCGGGACCGGCTGTACGCCGAGGCGGAGTGGCGGGGCCGCGCCTTCGACCTGGTGGACACCGGCGGCATCGAGCCGGGGACGGACGACCAGATCCTGTCCTTCATGCGGGAGCAGGCGGAGGTCGCCATCGCCGCCGCCACCGTCATCATCTTCGTGTGCGATATCAGGACCGGCATGACCGCCGCCGACCAGGAGGTGGCGGGGATGCTCCGGCGGGCCAAAAAGCCGGTGGTGCTGGCGGTGAACAAGATGGACTCCACCGGCCACGCCGACCCGGACGTCTATGAGTTTTACAACCTGGGCCTGGGCGAGCCTTACCCGGTGTCCGCGGTCCACGGCCACGGCACCGGCGACCTGTTGGACGCCTGCTTCCGGTATTTTCCCCCGGAGGAGGAGGAAGCGCCGGAGGACGACGTGGTGAAGGTGGCTGTCATCGGTAAGCCCAATGTGGGAAAATCCTCCCTGGTCAACCGCATTCTGGGCCAGGAGCGGGTGATCGTGTCCGATGTGGCGGGCACCACTCGGGACGCGGTGGACAGCTACTTTGAAAACGAGACGGGGAAATATCTCATCATCGACACCGCCGGTATGCGCCGAAAGTCCAGGGTGGACGACCGGGTGGAAAAATTCTCCGTCCTCCGGGCCACCATGGCTATCGAGCGCA
Organism: uncultured Oscillospiraceae bacterium; assembly: GCA_964624195.1. Taxonomy (GTDB): domain Bacteria; phylum Bacillota; class Clostridia; order Oscillospirales; family Oscillospiraceae; genus Enterenecus. The sequence goes on from CAZUWQ010000104.1 coordinate 689, forward strand.
GCGACGTGTGCGTCATCATGCTCGACGCCCGGGAGGGGGTCACCGAGCAGGACACCAAGGTGGCCGGACTGGCCCATGAGGCGGGGAAGGCCTGCGTCATCGTGGTGAACAAGTGGGACGCGGTGGAAAAGGACGACAAGACCATGCAGCGGATGGAGGATGAGATCCGGCGGGACCTGTCCTATATGAGCTACGCCCCCATCCACTTTATCTCCGCCCTTACCGGACAGCGGGTGGAGAAGCTGTTCAGCCTCATCCAGAGCGTGGTCAGCCAGGCGGCCACGCGCATCCCCACCGGGGTGCTCAACTCCGTGCTGGCCGACGCCCAGACCAGGGTGCAGCCGCCCACGGACAAGGGCCGGCGGCTGAAGATCTATTATATGACGCAGATCGGCGTCAAGCCCCCGCATTTTGTCATCTTCTGCAACGACGCGAAGCTGTTCCATTTCTCCTATCAGCGCTATATCGAAAATCAGATCCGGGACACCTTCGGCCTGACGGGGACCCCCATCCGCGTCACCATCCGGCAAAAGGGAGACAAGGAGGACTGAGCGATGATCTCTCATTATATTGTGGAATCCGGCGTGTCCCCGGGCTGGTTGGCGCTGGCTGCCGTCGGCATGGCTGTGGTGGCCTATCTTTTCGGCTGCTTCAACGGGGCTGTGGTGGTGTCCCGGTATCTCCTGCGGGACGACGTGCGGGAGCACGGCAGCGGCAACGCGGGCCTGACCAACTTCTACCGCAGCTTCGGCGGCCCCCTCACCGCCGTGGTGATCCTGTCCGACGTGGTGAAGGCGGTGGCGGCGGTGGCGCTGGCCCGGTGGGTGTTCGGTATTCTGTCCCCGCTGCTGGTGCCGGTGGGGGAGTACTGGGCGGGGATGTTCTGCCTGCTGGGGCATATGTACCCCTGTACCTTCCAGTTCCGGGGGGGCAAGGGCATCCTGTCCGGTGGCGCCATCGCCCTGATGCTGGACTGGCGTGTGGCCCTGGTGGTGTGGGGCGGCTTTCTTATCCTGGTCCTCGCCACCCGGTATGTATCTCTGGGCTCCTGCTGGGCGGGGCTGTCCTTCCCCTTTGTGTCCGGCATCGTCTATCAGGATACGCTGATCACCCTTATGGCCGTTATCATCGGCTGCCTGATCCTGTGGAAGCATCGGGGCAATATGAAGCGGCTGGTGCTGGGCACAGAGTCCAAATTTACCCTGCGAAAAAAACAGGCCCCTCCGCGGCAGAAAAAGGCGGAGCGGCCGGGCGCGGAGACAGCGGAGGACTCCGGGGCGGAGGCGCCTGATGAGCCGGAGACGGCGGAAAACGAGGAGAGAGCATGAGAGCGGCGGTGGCCGGAAGCGGCGGCTGGGGCACGGCCCTGGCCCTGGTGCTGGTGGAGAACGGGCATCAGACCGCCCTGTGGTGCCGCCGGGAGGAGAAATGCCGGGAGTTGGAGCGGAGCCGGGAGAACCCCCAGCTGAAGGGGGTGCCCCTGCCGCCGGAGCTGGAGCTGACCACCCGCCTGGAGGTGGTGGGGGAGTGCGGCGTGGTGGTGCTGGCAGCCCCGTCCTTCGCCGTGCGGGACACCGCCCGTCGGCTGGCCCCGCTGCTGGCGCCGGGGACGGTGCTGGTGAGCGTGTCCAAGGGCATTGAAAAGGGCAGCTCCATGCTGATGAGCCAGGTGATCCAACAGGAGGTGGGGGACAAGTGCCCCGTGGTGGTGCTGTCCGGCCCCTCCCACGCGGAGGAGGTGGGCCGGGGCGTGCCCACGGCGGTGGTGGTGGCCTCTGAGAGCCGGGCGGCGGCGGAGCTGGTCCAGGACCTGTTTATGAACAGCCGCTTCCGCATCTACACCACCCCGGACATCATCGGGGTGGAGATCGGGGCGGCCATGAAGAACGTCATCGCCCTGTGCGCCGGCTGCTGCGACGGCATGGGCTGCGGGGACAATACCAAGGCCATGCTCATGACCCGGGGCCTGACGGAGATCGCCCGGCTGGGCGTGGCTATGGGGGCCAGGAAGGAGACCTTCGCCGGTCTTGCCGGCGTGGGGGATCTGATCGTCACCTGCACCTCGGTCCACTCCCGGAACTGCCGGGCGGGGACGCTGATCGGGAAAGGGGTGCCGGTGGAGCAGGCGGTGTCCTGCATGGATGGGGCGGTGGTGGAGGGATATTACGCCGCCGCCAGCGCCTATGAGCTGGCCGACCGGGCGGGGGTGGAGATGCCTATCACCACAGGAGCCTATGAGGTGCTCTATCACGGCAAGGACCCACGGACCGTGCTGGCCCGCCTGATGACCCGGGAAAAGCGGGGCGAGCTGGAGGAGGAGCACCTCTGGCTGTAATGTGCCGCGGAAAATGACAAAGGACAAAGCGGGCCTGCCGTGCAGCAGGCGCAGCCAAACAGCGGCCCGGCCGGCATTTTCTGCCGGCCGGGCCGCTGTTTGGCTGTATTTTCCGCGGACGGGGCGGGGCCCGATGCTCTGTTACGGAGCCGGGATGACGAGCTGCTGACCGACATAGATCAGCGAGGGATCGGCGATGGCGTCCATGTTGAGCTGGTAGATCTGGCCCCACAGAGAGCCCTTGCCCAGGTGGGCTTTGGCGATCGACCAGAGGCAGTCGCCCTTGACCACGGTATAGATCGTTGTCCCGGATACCGGGGCGGTCTCGGAGCTGGGCACGTTGGGGACGTCCTCCTGCCCGGAGGACTTATCCTCAGCGGCGGCCAGAGCGTGCTCCAGGGAGTAGACGGGAAGCTCGCCGGTGATGACCAGGGGCGAAGCGTCATCCCCGGCCTCCGCGAAGGCGGAAAGCTGCGCCAGGACCGAGCAGGCGGTATCGTAAAGCTGCTGAGTCAGGTCGGCGCTCAGCGCGTTGGCGGCGGCGGAGAGCGCGTCGGGATCGTCGGCATAGAGCGCCAGCATCTCCTGATCCACGGCCGCCTGCTGGTCGATAAGACTCTGCTGGTAGTCGGTAAAGTAGCTCTGCACCGCGGCGCCGCAGTCGTCCAGATCGGCGAAGCACAGGCTGTTGATCTGGCTCATGGCCCAGAACAGGGAGCCTTCCGTGTATTCCAGGGAGGTCTCGTCATAGAGGGGGTCGACCTCGGTCAGAATGGCGGAGTAACTGGGCAGATAGACGGAGAAGGCGGCGCAGGACAGGGCCAGCCACTCAACGGTGGCCAGCTCGACGGGCATATCGGAGCGGGTCTCGAAGATATGCGCTTCGGCGGTGCGGCTGTTGCCAATGGCGTAGACCCCGTCTGTGTTGGCGTTGAAGC
>CAZUWQ010000105.1:0-3949 GCA_964624195.1 uncultured Oscillospiraceae bacterium
CGCCCCGGCGGCGCAGCTCGTCCCCGGCCTCGCCGGTGAGCTCGCTGACAAAGGGCTCGGTCTGGGAGCCCACGCAGGAGGAATAGGCCTTGGTGACGCAGATCACGTCCTCAATGGCCGTCGGCGGCACCGCCGCCCCCACGCAGCCGAAGCCGGCCAGAGTGTGGGAGGATGTGGTCATGGGGAAGATGCCCAGATCCGGGTCCTTCATGGAGCCCAACTGCCCCTCCAACAGGATGGTCTTGCCCTCCCGGAGCGCCTCGTGGACAAAGCCCACCGCGTCTCCCACATAGGGGCGGATCAGCTCCCGGTACTCCAGCAGCTGGCGGTACAGCTCCTCCACATCTAACCTGGGCTTGTGGTACAGGTGCTCAAACAGGACGTTTTTCACATCCACCGCCCGCTCCAGCCGGTCCCGCAGACGGGCCTCGTCAAACAGGTCGCACACCTGGATGCCCGTCTTGGCGTACTTATCCGAATAGAAGGGGGCGATGCCGCTCTTGGTGGAGCCGAAGGCCTTGCCTCCCAGACGCTCCTCCTCATAGCCGTCCTGGAGCACATGGTAGGGCATGAGGATCTGCGCCCGCTCTGAGATGATCAGATTGGGGGCGGGCACCCCCTGGTCCGTAATGTTTTTCAGCTCCGCTGCCAGCTTCACGATATCCAGCGCCACCCCGTTGCCGATGATATTGGTGATGTGGGGATAGAAGGTGCCGGAGGGCAGGATGTGCAGAGCGAAGCGGCCATAGTCGTTGATAATGGTGTGGCCGGCGTTGGCCCCGCCCTGGAAGCGGATGACCACGTCGGAGGTCTCGGCCAGCAGGTCGGTGATCTTGCCCTTCCCCTCATCGCCCCAGTTGGCGCCCACGATTGCTTTTACCATAATTTTACCTCCGCGGACCGGGATTCGCAACCACAGACATGGATTTGCCTTATCCGGCGCCGCTCCGCCCGCCGTATGGACACAGCGAACGATTATATTATAATAAAAAAACTTTTCCCGCGCAAGCCTTTTCCTTGAAATCTCCGGCTCTGAACAGCAAATATCGCTTTCCCCTTCCACTTTCCGTTCAAATCGTGTATAATCGTCTTGCCGGACAAAATTTGACGCAAGGAGTGAAGAACATGAAAGAGACGCTGCAGGACCTGAAGACCCGGCGAAGCTGCCGGAAATTCAAAGCGGAGCAGGTCGCGGAGGAGGACCTGAACGCCATTCTGGAGGCGGGGATGTACGCCCCTACCGGGCAGAACCTCCAGTCTCCCGTTATGGTGGTCCTCCAGGACCCGGACGCCATTGAGACGGTCTCCCGGTTAAACGCCCGGGTGGGCGGCATGGAACTGGACCCCTTCTACGGCGCGCCCACCGTCATCGTCGTACTGGCCAGGCGCTCCGTGCGGACCCATGTGGCCGACGGCAATATGGTCATCGCCAACCTTCTGAACGCGGCCCACGCGGTGGGCGTGGACTCCTGCTATATCTTCCGGGCAAAGGAGGTATTCGATTCCCCGGAGGGCAAAGCGCTGCTCGCCTCCTGGGGCGTGGATGACGACTATGAGGGCGTCGGCAACGTGATCCTGGGCTATGGCCTCCCCGAGGGCATCCGGCCCGCGTCCCCCCGCAGGGACAACTATGTTATCCGGGTATAAGGCCCGCCAAAAGGCCTGTCGCGGAAAAGGACGGAGGACCGCCTGCGCGGTCCTCCGTCCTTTTCCGCCCGTCTCCGCCCCATCTTCCTCTTTACTTCCGTGAAGTGTCGTGGTAAAATAGCCATGCTGCGACTGCTTTCCCGGCATATCCTGCCTTTCAGATAAAACCCGCCTGTTGATCGGAGGTCATATCATGCAAAAAGATGAGCATCGCTACGACGAACTGCTCTATCAGGCCATTCTCTCCCTGCGCACCCCCGAGGAGTGCCGCGCCTTCTTCCAGGACCTGTGCACTGTCGCGGAGCTGCGGGCCATGGGCCAGCGCCTGGAGGTAGCCGTGCTTCTGGACCAGGGCATGATCTACAATGACATCCTGGAGCGCACCGGCGCCTCCAGCGCCACCATCAGCCGGGTCAACCGCGCCCTGCAGTATGGCGCCGACGGCTACAAGCGCGTCCTCCCCCGTCTGGTAAAGCTCTGATGGATGCCTACACCGTTTTGGCCCAATACTATGACCAGCTCACCGGCGACGTGAACTATAGCAGATGGGCCGATTATATCCAGCGCCACTTCCACCGCCACAGCCGCCCCATCCACAGGGTGGCGGAACTGGCCTGCGGCACCGGAAGCCTGGCCCGCCTGCTGGCTCAGCGGGGCTATCAGGTCACCGCCATCGACCTGTCCCCTGATATGCTGACGGTGGCCGAGCAGAAATGCCGGGACCTGGACGTGCTTTTTCTGTGCCAGGATATGGCCCGCCTCACCCTGCCGGAGCCGGTGGACGCGGCGATCTGCTGTCTGGACAGCGTAAACTATGTCACCCGCCCCGCCCAGCTCCGCCGCGCTTTCCAGCGGGTCTTCCGGTCCCTCTCCCCCGGCGGCCTGTTCCTGTTCGATGTGAAGACGCCTCTGGCCCTGGAGCAGGCGGACGGGCAGACCTATCTGGACGAGACGGACCGGCTCTACTGCGTCTGGCGGGCGGAGTACTCTCAAAAGCGCCGGGTGTGCGGCTACGGCATCGACCTGTTTGCTCTCCGCCCCGACGGCAGCTGGGCCCGGAGCGGCGAGTACCACGAGGAATACGCCTATACCATGGACGAACTGACCGGCTTCCTCCGCGACGCCGGCTTCCGGCAGATCAAACAGTTTGCCGATCTGAAGCTGACCGCCCCCAAGGAGGGCGGGCAGCGCGTTTTTTTCACCGCGGGAAAGGAAGCCTGAATCTATGGACGAATTGGTAAGAGCGCTGGCCAAGGACGCGCCGGTGAAGGCCATGGCCATCTCCGGCGCCGCCCTGGTGGAGCGGGCCCGGTCCATCCACGACACCTGGCCGGTCGCCACCGCCGCTCTGGGCCGGGCGCTGATGGCAGCCTCCATGATGGGCCATATGTTAAAGGAGGACGACGGATCCGTCACCCTCCGCGTTCAGGGCGGTGGGCCCCTGGGCGCCATCACCGCCGTGTCCGACAGCCGGGGCAACGTGCGGGGCTTTGTGCAAAACCCCGCCGTGGACGTGCCCCGAAAGGCCCACGCCAAGCTGGACGTGGGCGCCGCCGTGGGCCGCGGCGGACAGCTCACCGTTATCAAGGATATTGGTCTCAGAGAACCGTATGTCGGCTCTGTCCAACTGGTGAGCGGCGAGATCGCTGAGGACGTCGCCGCCTATTACCACGAGAGCGAACAGATCCCCACCGCCTGTGCCCTGGGCGTGCTCATCGCCCCGGACCAGACGGTGCGGACCGCCGGCGGCTATCTCATACAACTGCTCCCCGGCGCGGACGACGCCGTGATCTCCGCCGTGGAGCGGGGCGTCGCCAGGGTGGGCCCCGTCACCGCCCGGCTGGAGCAGGGGCGTACCCCGCTGGAGCTGCTGCGGGAGGTGCTGTCCGAGTTTGAGCTGGAGGTGCTGGAGACCGCCCCGGTGGAATACCGCTGTTACTGCTCCCGGGCGCGGGTCAGCCAAGCGCTGATCAGCATGGGCCGGGATGAGCTTACCTCCCTCATTGAGGAACAGGGCGGCGCCGAGCTCACCTGCCAGTTCTGCGACAAGGTGTACCGCTTTACCGAGGCTGAATTGAAGCAGCTTCTGGCGGATGCAGCCTCCTGACCCCTTCGTCGGCCCTCCGCGCCCCGAACGGCGGGCCGGACCGACGAGGACCGCTTACTAAAAAAGCGAAAAAAGATATTGACATTTAGCGCCCTCGTTTGCTATAATTGCTTTTGCCGTTTGACAAGCGGCGTGCGTTATTGGGAGCATAGCTCAGCTGGGAGAGCACTTGCCTTACAAGCAAGGGGTCACAGG
>CAZUWQ010000106.1:0-3938 GCA_964624195.1 uncultured Oscillospiraceae bacterium
GTGGAGTTCTTCCGGGACATCGACCAGGACGCGGTGGACTTTGTGGACAACTACGACGGCTCCATGAAGGAGCCGGCCCTGCTGCCTACCACCTTCCCCAACGTGCTGGTGTCCGCCAACATGGGTATCGCCGTGGGCATGGCCAGCAACATCTGCGGGTTCAACCTGGCGGAGGTGTGCGACGCCGCCATCGCCGTGATGAAGGACCCGGACGCCGACCTGATGACCATCCTCAAGGCCCCCGATTTTCCCACCGGAGGGGAGCTGCTGTACGACGGGGCGGAGATCGCCAACATCTACCGCACAGGGCGGGGCTCCGTCAAGGTGCGGGCCCGGTGGCGGTATGTGAAAGAGGAGAATCTGATCGAGGTCTATGAGATCCCCTACTCCACCACGGTGGAGGCTATCATGGACAAGGTGGCGGAGCTCATCAAGGCGGGCAGGCTGAAGGAGATCGCCGATATGCGGGACGAGACCGACCTGACCGGATTGAAGCTCACCATCGACCTGAAGCGGGGCGTCGACCCGGAAAAGCTGATGCAGAAGCTGTTCAAGTCCACCCCCATGCTGGACTCCTTCGGATGCAATTTCAACATCCTGATCGCCGGCACGCCCAGGGTGATGGGCGTGGGGGAGATCCTGGACGAGTGGATCGCCTGGCGGATGGACGGGGTGCGGCGGCGCACCTACTTCGTGTGCGAGCGGAAGGAGGAAAAGCTGCACCTGCTGAAGGGATTGAAGCGCATCCTGCTGGACATCGACAAGGCCATCCGCATCATCCGGGAGACGGAGGAGGAGGCGGAGGTGGTGCCCAACCTGATCATCGGGTTCGGCATCGACCAGATCCAGGCGGAGTTCGTGGCGGACATCAAGCTGCGCAACATCAACAAGGAGTATATCCTCAAGCGGGTGGAGGAGGTGGCCGCTTTAGAGGCGGAGATCGCCGATTTGAAGGACATCATCAACTCGCCCAGGCGGGTCAAGCAGATCATGGTGGGCGAGCTGGAGAACGTGAAAAAGAAGTTTGCCGTCCCCCGGCGCACGGAGATTGTCTATGAGTACCAGCAGGCGGAGCCGGACAGCGCCGGGGAGGATGAGACCCCGGACTATCCGGTGAACGTATTCATCTCAAAGGAGGGGTATTTTAAGAAGATCACCCCTCAGTCCCTGCGCATGAGCGGGGAGCAGAAATACAAGGAGGGGGACGCCCCCTTCCTCCAGTGGGAGGGGAGCAACCGGGACGAGCTGATGGTATTCACCGACCGGCAGCAGTGCTACAAGGCCCGGCTCAGCGATTTCGACGACAGCAAGGCCAGTCTGCTGGGCGACTATCTGCCCATCAAGCTGGGCATGGACCCGGAGGAGAGGTTCCTGTGGGCCTGCGCCCCCGGCGACTACTCCGCCCATCTGCTGTTCTTCTTCGCCAACGGCAAGGCGGCCCGGGTGGAGCTGTCCTCCTACCAGACCCAGACCCGGCGGAAGAAGCTCACCGGAGCCCTCTCCGGCAAAGCGCCTCTGGCGTCCGCTCTGCTGCTGCGGGAGGACATGGAGGTGGCGGTGTGCTCCACTGAGGGCCGCTGCGTGGTGTTCCACACCGCGTCTCTCGCGCCCAAGACCACCCGCGCCACCCAGGGAGTCAATGTGATGACGCTGAAGCCCAAATATCAGGTGGAGTGGGCCCGCCCGCTGGCGGACACCTCCATCGTCAACACCGCCCGCTATCGGGCGCGGTCCCTGCCTATTGCCGGCGCCCTGCTGAAGGAGGAGGACCGGGGCGAGACGCAGATGACGCTTTTGCAGGGAGGTGGCGGCGATGAAAGCCTTTGATTGGAAACGGGAGCTGCGCTCCCTGCTGGTGATCACCCTGGGCGCGGCGATCTTCGCTTTCGGCTTTGTGGCCTTTTATCAGCCCAACGCCATCGCCTCCGGCGGCCTCACCGGTCTGGCCCAGATCATCAACTTTCTGCTCCCCTTTATGCCCGTGGGCGTGACGGTCATCCTCTTGAACATCCCCCTGTTCGTTTTGGCGCTGAAGTTGATCGGCGGCAGGCTGATCCTGTGGTCGCTGTACGCCATGGCCGCCTCGTCCGTCATCATTGACGGCTTGACCGCCCTGCGGGACTGGACGGCCATGGACCCCATGCTGGCCAGCGTGCTGGGCGGGGTGACGATGGGGCTGTCTGTGGGTATGGTGCTGTCCCAGAACGCCACCACCGGCGGCACTGATATGCTGGCCCGGCTGCTCAAACTCAAGCTGAACTGGCTGTCCATGGGTAAGCTGCTGCTGGTGACCGATCTGGTGGTCATCGTACTGGTGGCTGTGGTGTTCCACACGCTGTATACCATGCTGTACGGTCTGGTGGCTCTGTATATCTCCACCCTGGTGATGGACGGCGTGCTCTACGGCATGGACACCGCCAAGGTGGCCTATATCATCAGCGACCGGAACGAGGAGATCTCCAACGCCATCGTCCATGAGCTGGACCGGGGCGTCACCATCCTCCACGGACAGGGAGCGTACACCGGGGCGGAGAAGAAGGTGCTCATGTGCGCTTTCAAGCAGCGGGAGATCGCCTCTATCAAGGCGGCGGTGAAGGAGATTGACCCCAGCGCCTTCCTGATCGTGTGCGACGCCCACGAGGTGCTGGGCGAGGGCTTCCGGGCCTATAAGAAGGACGATCTGTGACACCCCGCGGGGGGGAGAAAGGAGGTCCGGCCATGAAAAAACGACTGCCGGCGCTGCTGCTGGCCCTTGCGCTGCCGCTGTCCGGCTGCGCCTCCATGCTGGAGCGGGGCTATGTGTCCTCCACCCCGCATATGGACTACTCCGTCACCGAGGACGCCTCCATCCTGCGGGCGGAGACCTATCAGGGGCTGGTGAATTCGGTGCTGTATTTCGCCGACGCCCATGAGGAGACGGGCACCATCCGGCTGTACAACTACACCGGGGACGTGGAGGCGGACCTGGCCAACGCCTGCGACGAGGTGCTCCATGAGGACCCGCTGGGCGCCTATGCTATCCGGTCCATCCAGTACGACAGCACCCGCATCCTGACCTATTATGAGGTGGAGCTGCGCATCGTGTACGCCCGGACCGCCGCCGAGGTGGACGCCATCCGGGAGGTAAGCGGGGTGTCGGGAATACGGCAGGAGCTGACCCGCATGGTGGCGGAGCGGCAGGAGGAATGCGTGTTTCTGGCGTCCTATTTCTCCGGGGACCAGACTCTGGTGGAGACGCTGCTCCTGCTGGCCCTCATGGACCAGCCCGCCCTGTGCCAGACCCCCGGTGGGCTGGCGGACTATTCCTGGTACATCCGGTTCTATCCCGAGACAGGGACGCGCCGGGTGGTGCAGGTCAAGGTGCCGTGGAGCAGACAGCGGACGGCCCAGGAGTCCGCCGACTATGTCAAGGCCCTGGAGGAGGCGGCCGCCCGGCTGCTGGAGGCCGATCCCCCCAGTGGGGACAGCTATACGGTGGACGAGCTGGCGGCCATTGTCCGTGCGGCCTCCGGCCCCGTAGAGGCCCAGGGCTCCACCCTGGCGCTGGCGGCTCTCACCGGCGGGACGGTCAATGAGACCGCCCGGCTGCTGGCGCTGGAATACCTGTGCCAGCAGTCCGGGATCGAGGCTGAGATGGCCAGCGGCTCCGGGGGACTGTGGCTGATCGTGTCCACCCCAGAGGGCTATCGCCATCTGCTGAGCCTCGCCCTGCCGGAGCCGGACCCGGAGGCGGCCGAGCCGCCTTCGGACGATGGGGCGGAGGGCCTGTCCCTGTATACCGACGAGGAGCTGTCCGCCCTGGGCTATACCTGGACCGGCGGCCTGTACCCCGCCTGTGTGGACTACTCCAGTGAAGAGGATCAGGCCGAAAGCCTCTAAAAAATTGCGATTATCCCCCTTGACAAATGGGACGATCCTTGGTAAAATCCCATTTGTTG
>CAZUWQ010000107.1:0-3890 GCA_964624195.1 uncultured Oscillospiraceae bacterium
ATCACCGCCAGCAGGAACCCACAGGCGATGATGACGCCGTACCAGTACACATTCTTACCGAACAGATTAAACGCGACCCGGTTCAACTCAAACTCCAATCCCAGACCGGGAAAACTCACCGTATTTGTCATAGCTCTTTCGCCTCCTGTCACGCCCCGTCCACCGGGCGGATCACGGAAAGGCACGCCCGGTCCGCCACGCACCACCGGCGGATCAGCGATTCCGCGTCCGCCCGCTCGATGCTCTGGAAAAGCTCAGGAAACCTGAGATAGTCCTCCCCATCGAAATGGGCCTGGGCCAGCTCCACACAGGTATCCTCCAGAGAGTTGAGCTGCCGCACCATACTGCCGTAGGCCGCCCGCTTCAACCGCTCCCACAGGCCGGGGTCCACACCCTCGCGGCCCAGCCGCTCCGCCTCCGCCAGCACCGCCTCCAGCACCCGGCGGGGCTCCCGGCTCTCTCCGCCGGCCATGAGATAAGCTGCGCCGGTCACGGCGTCATACATACTGTCGAAGCCGCTGTTGATGAGCCCCTCGCCGTACAGCCTGCTGTACAGCGGCGCCGACGGACCAAACAGCACATCGCAGGCCAGCTCCGCCGTCAGGCGCTGCCGCAGGCCTGCCCCTGCCGGGGCGGGCGTCCCCTTGAATCCGATCTGAAACAGGGGCGCCGACACCTGCATCCGGCGCTCCGCATAGTTTTGGCCCGCGGCGGCCGGCTCCGTCAGCCCCAGGTCCACCGCCGTCTCCGAGGAAAAGCCCTCCGGCAGGCACTCCCCGGCGATAGCTGCCACCCGCTCCGGATCTACGCTGCCCGCCGCGCACAGCACCATATTTCCCGGCCGGTAAAAGGCCCGGTGGCACCGGTACAGCATATCCGGCGTGATCTCCGCGATGGAATCGGTCGTGCCCACTACCCGCTCCCGGATAGGGTGATGGACATACATGGCGTCCATCAGCTGGTAGTAGACCTCGTTGTCCCCGTCGTCCTCGCACATCCGGATCTCCTGCCCGATGATGCCCTGTTCCCTGTCCACGCTTTCCCGTGTAAAATAGGGCACGGACACGAACGACAGCAGAGCCCGCAGATTTTCTTCAAAACCGCGGGTCCCCTCAAAGTAATACCCCGTCATGTCCGCCGAGGTGAAAGCGTTGTCCACCGCTCCGTTGGCCGCCAGCACCTCCGCCGGGCGGCCGTCCTCCGTGTCGAACACCTTATGCTCCAGGAAGTGGGCCACCCCGGCGGGCGTCTCCAGCCAGTCGGCGTCCTCCCCCCGAAAGCGCTGATTCATGCCGCCGTACCTGGTGGCGAAAAAGGCGAACTGCTTCCCGTATTCCGGCCTGGGCAGCACATAGACGGACAATCCGTTGGGCAGAACGCAGCGGTACAGGCGCTCCCCCAGCGCGGCATATTCCAGACGCTCCATATCAGCGGTCCTCCTCCCCCGTGAGATAATAGACGGTGTCCAGCCGGAGCTTCCGGGCCGCCGCGGTGATCTGGGTGTCTGTCACCCGCTCCACCGCCGCCCGCAGCGCCTCGTCGTCCCCCAGCCTGCCCAGCTCCAGCAAGTCGGTCACATACTCGTCCTCCATCTGCCCCTGGCTGTCCCGGCGGCTCACCAGACTGTTGACCACCGCTCTCACCGCAGCCTCCCGCTCCTCAGCGGTAAAATCCCCGGCCCGTATGGCGTCCAGCTGGGCCAGGATCCCCTCCTCCGCCCGCCGGAAGTCGGCGCAGTCCACGCCGGAGGATACCACCATCAGCCCCTTCAGCCGGTCCAGGGCAGACGATGCAAAATAGCACAGCCCCATCTTCTCCCGCACATTCATAAACAGCTTGGATCGAGCCGTCCCGCCGTACAGCGCGTTGCACACCAGCAGCGCCGGATAGTCCGGGCTGTCCAGCGTGATCCCTCCGGTGCGGAAGCCCAGCGCCAGCTTGCCCTGGACCACGTCCATCCGGTCCGTCACCCGGCGCACCGGTCCCCTGGGCTCCGCCGCCACCTGGCAGCGGGGGAAACTCGTCCGGGGCCGCAGCAGGGGCGCGAACACCCGGCGGACCGTCTCCTCCACCCGCGCCGCGTCCGCTCCGCCGCCGTAATAGAATACCACCCGCGCCTGGGTCAGCAGCCGCTGATAGGCCTCCCACAGCGCCGGCGGCGTCATCCGCCGCGCCTCCTCGGCGTCGCCTAACTTGTCCAGGGCGTAGCGCTCGCCGGCGCACATCTCCTGGATCAGCCGGAAAATGGACCACCCTCGCTTGTCGTTGACGCGGCTTTCGATGCGGTCGGCCAGATTGGCGCCCTCGCCCGCCACATAGTCCGCCCGGAACAGGCCCTGTTCCGTCACCGGGTCCAGCAGCACCTCGCCCATCAGCTCCGCCGCCGGCTCCAGCACCGCCATGCCGTCCAGGGCGTACCGGTCGTCGATGAAGCCGCACAGGAACGAGACGCACTGGCTGTCCCCCCGCTGCCGCACCACCGGCCCCAGGGAGGCCCCATACAACTGGTCCGTGGCCGCGGACAGCCGCTCCATGTCCGGATGCCGTCTGCTGCCCCGGTACAGCACCTCCGGGATCAAAGCGTTGGCCGTGGCCGTCTCCCGGCTCATGGGCACGGTCAAGGTCACGCTGAGCAGCCCTGTCTTGAACCGGTCTGTCTGGTTTACCACCAGGTCCACACCGGAAAGCAATTCCTTATGGATCAGGTCCATGCCGTCCCTCCTCACCAGATGCCGCCCTCCGGCGGCGCAACTCATGGTCAGTATTATACATCATTTTTCTCCGATTGACACCCTTAACTTTAATGAGCGGCTCATAAATTTCTCAAATACAATTTTTCTTGACATTTCAGGGCAAATATGATATAGTGTCTTTTTGTAAAGGTTGCATACTTTACAGAACGCTTTTGGGAGGGAACTCGTGTGAAGAATCAGGCTTATCGTATGTCCATGCTGTTCGACTTCTACGGCGATCTTCTCACGGACCGCCAGAAGGAGTTCTTCGACCTCTATTATAACGAGGATCTCTCCCTGGCTGAGATCGCCGAGAACTACGGCATTTCCCGTCAGGGCGTCCGGGACGTGATCGTCCGGGCGGAGGCCGCCATGACCGAGATCGAGGACAAGACCCACATCATCCGCCGCTTCCATCGGATGCAAAAGGAGCTCGCCGCCATCGACGAGGCGGCGGACCGCCTGCTCCAGTCGGTCAACGAGCGCAGCTACCGGGATGAAACGCTGGACGAGATCGGCCATATCATCAAGGAAAACGCCGCCAGGCTCAGGCAGGAGTAAACCATGGCATTTGAGAGTTTAACGGAAAAGCTGTCCGCCACCTTCAAAAGGCTCCGCGGAAAGGGCCGCCTGTCCGAGGCGGACGTGAAGGAGGCCATGAAGGAGATCAAAATGGCCCTTCTGGAGGCGGACGTCAACTTCAAGGTGGTCAAGAGCTTCGTGGCCGCCGTCACCGAGCGGGCCGTGGGCGCCGATGTGCTGGGATCCCTCACACCTGGCCAGATGATCGTCAAGATCGTCAACGAGGAACTCACCTCTCTCATGGGCGGCGGTGACAGCAAGCTGAACATCGCCTCCGCCCCACCTACCGTAGTCATGCTGGTGGGTCTGCAGGGCGCGGGCAAGACCACCAACGGCGCCAAGCTGGCCGGTCTGATGAAAAAGCAGGGCAAGCGCCCGCTGCTGGCCGCCTGCGACGTCTACCGCCCCGCCGCTATCCAGCAGCTGGAGGTGGTGGGCGCCCAGTTGGATCTGCCCGTGTTCCAGATGGGCCAGACCGACCCGGTGGACATCGCGAAAGCCGCCGTGGAGCACGCCCGGCGCCACGGCAACGACATGGTTTTTCTGGACACCGCCGGCCGGCTCCATGTGGACGAG
>CAZUWQ010000108.1:0-3843 GCA_964624195.1 uncultured Oscillospiraceae bacterium
TACAGGAAAAGGTGGAAAAATACAAGACGGCGGGGCTTTTCCTTTTTGGATCGGTGTGGTATACTTTTACCATCAGAGCCGGATCTGACCGGAAGGAGTGGGTATAGCATGGATTATGCGGCGGAATCGCTGAAGCTGCACTATCAGTGGCGGGGCAAGCTGGAGACGGTGCCCAAGATGGAGGTCAAGGACCGGGACGCGCTGTCGCTGGCGTACACCCCGGGGGTGGCCCAGCCCTGCCTGGAAATTCAAAAGGATCCCGGTAAGAGCTACGAGCTCACCGGGCGGTGGAACACGGTGGCGGTGGTCACCGACGGCACCGCCGTGCTGGGGCTGGGGGACATCGGCCCGGAGGCGGGTATGCCGGTGATGGAGGGCAAGTGCGTGCTGTTCAAGGCCTTTGGCGGCGTGGACGCGGTGCCCCTGTGCGTCCGGTCCAAGGACGTGGACGAGATCGTGAACACGGTGGCCCTGCTGGCCGGCTCCTTCGGCGGGATCAACCTGGAGGATATCTCCGCCCCCCGGTGCTTTGAGATCGAGCGGAAGCTGAAGGAGCGGTGCGACATCCCCGTCTTCCACGACGACCAGCACGGCACGGCCATCATCGTGGCCGCGGCGCTGCTGAACGCGCTGAAGCTGGTGGGCAAGCGGATGGAGGACGTGACCGCCGTATTCTCCGGCGCCGGCGCGGCGGGCACCGCCATTTTCAAGCTGCTGCGGGCCATGGGGCTGAAGGATGCGGTCATCTGCGACCGGAAGGGGGCCATCTGCTCCGCCCGAACGGACCTGAACAGGGAGAAGCAGGATCTGCTGGCGCTGTCCAACCGGGAGGACAGGAGCGGTTCCCTGGCGGACGTGCTGGCGGGGGCGGACGTGTTCATCGGCGTGTCCTCGCCGGGGGTGGTGACGCCGGAGATGGTGAGGACCATGGCGGACGGACCCATCCTGTTTCCCATGGCGAACCCGGTGCCGGAGATCATGCCGGACCTGGCGAAGGCCGCCGGGGCCGCGGTGGTGGGCACGGGCCGCAGCGACTTCCCCAACCAGATCAACAATGTGCTGGCCTTCCCCGGCGTGTTCCGGGGCGCGTTCGACGCGCGGGCCGGCGAGATCAACGAGGAGATGAAGCAGGCCGCCGTCTACGCCCTGGCGGGGCTGGTGAGCGAGAAGGAACTGACGCCGGACTACATCATTCCCGCCCCCTTTGACCCCCGGGTGTGCCCCGCGGTGGCAAAGGCGGTGGCCCAGGCCGCCCGGGACACCGGCGCGGCGAGAATTTGAGGTGAGTGAGCGATGACAAAAAAAGTGGGCTTTCAACCGGAAGATCTGCACTATCTCAAGGCGCTGGCAAAGCAGTACCCCACGGTGCAGGCGGCCAGCACGGAGATCATCAATTTACAGGCCATATTGAACCTCCCCAAGGGGACGGAGCACTTTATCTCCGACGTCCACGGGGAGTACGAGGCGTTTCAGCACATCCTCAACTCCGCCTCCGGAGTGGTGCGGGAGAAGCTGGACACGCTGTTCAGCACCACCCTCACCCGGGCGGAGCGGGACCAGCTGGCTACGCTGATCTATTACCCGGAGGAGAAGCTGGAGGAGATCCAGAAGTCGGGGACGGATATGCGGGAGTGGTACCGCATCACCTTTCACCGGCTCATTGAGGTGTGCTGTCTGGTCAGTTCCAAGTACACCCGGTCCAAGGTCCGCAAGGCCATGCCCCAGGAGTACGCCTATATCATCGACGAGCTGATCCACACCCACTACGAGGACGCCGACAAGCGGGATTACTACGAGAACATCATCACCACCATCATCGACCTGGACCGGGCGTCCAACTTCCTGATCCAGCTTTGCGAGCTCATCAAGCGGCTGGCGGTGGACCACCTGCATCTGGTGGGGGACATCTTTGACCGGGGCCCCGGCGCGGACATCATTCTGGACTCGCTGATGAAGCACCACAGCGTGGACATCCAGTGGGGCAACCACGACATTCTGTGGATGGGCGCGGCCTCCGGCTCCCGGACGCTGGTGGCCACGGTGCTGGCCAACTCCCTGCGGTACAACAATCTGGACGTGATCGAGACGGGATACGGCATCTCCCTGCGGCCCCTGTCCGTCTTCGCGGACGAGGTGTACCGGGACAGCGACGTGAAGCAGTTCGCGGTGAAGCTGTCCGGGGAGGAGGAAAAGCGCAGCTCGGAGAAGGACAAGCGCCTGGCCGCCCAGATGCACAAGGCCATCACCATTATCCTGTTCAAGCTGGAGGGGCAGAAGATCATCCGCAACCCCAGCTTCGGCATGGCCGACCGGCTGCTGCTGGACAAGATCGACTATGAAAAAAAGAGCGTCGTCATCGACGGAAAGGAATATCCCCTGGAGGACACAGATTTTCCCACGGTGGACCCCAGGGACCCCTACGCCCTGACGCCGGGGGAGGACGCGCTGATCAACCAGTTGACCCGCTCCTTCGTGCACAGCGAGAAGCTCCAGCGCCATGTGCGCTTCCTGTACTCCAAGGGCAGCCTGTACCGGGTGTTCAACGGCAATCTGCTGTTCCACGGCTGCATCCCCATGACGGAGGACGGGGAGCTGATGCGCTTTTCCATCGGCTGCCAGGACCTGGCGGGCAAGGCCTTTTTCGATTACGCCGACCTCACCGCCCGCCGGGCCTACTACAGCAAGGAGGGGACCAGGGAGCGGCAGTTCGGCATGGACTTTTTGTGGTTCCTGTGGGCCGGGCGGAACAGCCCCATCTTCGGACGGGACCGGATGACGACCTTCGAGCGGCGGCTCATCAAGGACGAGGACACCTGGACGGAGCCGAAAAACGCCTATTACCGCTTCTATCAGGACCCGGCGGTGTGCGATATGCTGCTGAAGGAGTTCGGGCTGGAGGGGCCCCACTGCCACATCATCAACGGCCATGTGCCGGTGAAGTCCAAGAAGGGGGAGAGCCCCATCAAAGGGGGCGGCAAGCTGCTGGTCATCGACGGCGGCTTCTGCAAGGCCTACCAGAAGACCACCGGCATCGCGGGCTACACGCTGATCTACAACTCCAACTGCCTGCGCCTGGTGTCCCACGAGCCCTTTGTGGGCCGGGCGGACGCCATCCGGGAGAACCGGGATATCTCGTCCAACTCGGAGGTGTTCGAGTGGCTGGAACGCCGGATGAAGATCGCGGAGACCGACGTGGGCCGCCAGATCCAGGAGCAGATCGACGATCTGCTGGCCCTGCTGGAGGCGTACCGCAGCGGCGCCATTGTGGAAAACCATAAAAATTAGGGTCGACAGGCGCTGACGCGAAACAGTCGGGCGGCCGGAGACGCCCCCGCGATGTGCCGCGGGAGCGGCCCCGGCCGCCCAAATTTGATCGTTCTGTATTCAGACTCCGGGCCTGACAGGGCCAGGCGGAGCTTTCCCAAGGGGCCGGAGGACGGCGGGACGGGCGCCCTCGCTGCAGTCGTTCTCAAAGGACGGCATGAAGAGCGCTTCTTTTGTCAATGCTAAGAGAGAGCCGGCGCCGGCCTTCCACCGTGTCCTGTCGCGGCGCGGGCGGGCCGGCCCAAATAAAATATGGAGGTGCGGATATGTGTACGGCGATCACATACAGGACGAAGGACCATTACTTTGGGCGAAATCTGGACCTGGAATATTCCTACCATGAGACGGTGACGGTGACGCCGCGGAATTACCCCTTCCGGTTCCGGAGCGCGGGGACCGTGGAGCGCCACTATGCCATGATCGGCATAGCCTATGTGGTGGAGGGCTGCCCCCTGTACTACGAGGCCACCAATGAAAAGGGGCTGAGTATGGCGGGGCTGAACTTTCCCGGCAACGCGG
>CAZUWQ010000109.1:0-3835 GCA_964624195.1 uncultured Oscillospiraceae bacterium
TCATAGGGGGTGGCGTCCCGGTTGATGAGCACCAGCTTGTCCCCCCGGTAGTAGTTGATGAGTCCCGCGGCGGGGTATACCACCAGCGAGGTACCCCCCACAATGAGCATATCCGCCCGGCTGATGGCCAGCACCGCCGCCTCCACGGTCTCCTGGTCCAGGCCCTCTTCGTACAGCACCACGTCGGGCTTCACCGTCCCGCCGCACACCGGGCACCGGGGCACGCCCTCCGTGCGGGCGATAAAGTCCCAGTCAAAAAAGCGGCGGCACTTCATGCAGTAATTCCGGTGGACGCTGCCATGGAGCTCATACACCGTCCGGCTGCCCGCCATCTGGTGCAGGCCGTCGATGTTCTGCGTGACCACCGCCTTCAGCTTGCCCGCCCGCTCCAGCTCCGCCAGCTTCAGATGCGCCGCGTTGGGCCGGGCCCCGGGGCACAGCATCTTGTCCCGGTAAAAGCGGTAAAACTCCTCCGGATCATTGTCAAAAAAGGTGCGGCTCAGGATCGTCTCCGGCGGGTAGGCGTAATTTTGGTGATACAGGCCGTCCACGCTGCGGAAATCCGGAATGCCGCTCTCAGTGGACACGCCGGCGCCGCCGAAAAACACGATATTTTCGCTCTCCGTTACCCACTGCTGTAATTGTTCCTGTGGGGTCATTTCTCGCAAACCTTCCCTTCTCCGCGGGGCAGTTTTCTGCCGTTCAGCACCGCCCGGACCAGCGCGCCGCCGGCATATTGCAGGGTGAGCAAAAAGGGCGGACCGTCCTCCGCCAGCAGCCGCAGAAAGATCCTGTCCCCCTCCCAGATGGGCAGCCGGGGCACCTGCTCCTTGGGCACCCACTCCAACTCGCCCTCGTCGCAGTCCCGGGAGATCTCCCCTGCCCAGCCGTTGGCGGTGAAGAGATACATATACTCCCCTTCCCAGCCGCCGTCGGTGAGAAATGTGACCACGCCCCGGAACCGCCAGGATGTGAGGGTGACACCGGTCTCCTCCCGCACCTCCCGGAGCAGGCACTCGTCGGGGCTCTCGTTCCCCTCGAACTTGCCGCCCACGCCGATCCACTTGTCCTGATTCACATCGTGCTTTTTCTTCACCCGGTGGAGCATCAGATACTCCCCCCGCGGATCCTCCAGATAGCACAGGGTGCTGTTGAACATGGTCCGGCCCTCAGAATGGCAGGTTCAGCCCGCCGGTGAGCTTGGACATCTGGTCCGCCGCGTCCTCGTTGGCCATACGCAGGGCCTCGTTCACCGCCGCCACCAGCAGGTCCTGAAGCATCTCCACGTCCTCCGGGTCCACAGCCTCCGGGTCGATGGTCACGGAGACCACTTCCTTCTTGCCGGACACCACCGCCTTCACCACGCCGCCTGCGCTGGCCTCATAGCTCTTGGCCTCCAGCTCCTCCTGAGCTTTCATCATGTCCTGCTGCATCTTCTGGGCCTGGCGGATCATATTGTTCATGCTGCCGCCGCCCATGCCGCCCATGCCGCGGCTGTTGAATCCCTTTGCCATAGCCGTATCCTCCTCTGATCGTCACTCCACGGTAACATTGTCCCGGCCGTCGGCCAAAAAGGCCTCCAGAGCGTCTTCCGGCCCGGCGTCGGCGGGCGTTGGCGCCTCCGGCGCCGATCGGGCCGGGGCCTTTCCCACCTGCACCGCCACCCGCACCGGGCCGCCCATGACCTTGGCCGCCGCCTCCGCCACAAGGCCGGTGATCGCTGCCGTGTCCAACTTGTCCCGTACAAACATATTTTCGGTCCACAGGGTCAGCGTGCGCCCATCCCAACTGCCCTCCACCATGGTGCTCCCGACGAACCCATAATCGCTCTGCGCAATCGACAGCCTCACCTGCTCCCGGATCGCCGGCCAACCCGGCCACCGCAGCGTCCCGGACGGCGGCGTCGGCTGAGGCGCCGCCTGTGTGGGCCGGGCCCGCCCCTCATGCTCTGCCGCCGCCGTCTCAATTGGCGCGGCTTCCGCCGGATGCCCGGCCGGCGTCTTCCTCCCGCCGGGAGGTTCAGGCGCCGATGGCGCTTTCGTCCCTCCGGCCGGCTTCGCGCTCTGCCTTGCCGGGGCTGTGGACCCCTGCTCCAGCCGGGCGATCCGGGCCGTCAGCCCCGCCGCGGAGTTGTCCAGCGTAGGGTCGCACAGGGTCATCACACACAGTTCCACATCCGTGCGCCGGTTGGCGGACCGGGCCAGGTCCGCCCCCGTCCGTTGCAGCAGGTCCAGCATCTGCGCCAGCCGGGGCGCATCGAACAGCCCCGCCAGCCGGCGCATGGTGTTTTCGTCATACCCGCCGGTCATCAGCGCCACCCCAGACTTTGGGGCGATCCGCCGCACCAGCAGGTCCCGCACCAGAGCGGCCAGTTCTCCCGCCAGGGCCGTCATCTCCTTGCCGCCGGCATACAGCCGGTCCAGCCGCTCCAGCGCCGCGGCGGGATCCCCGCGCCCGATATCCTCCAACAGCGCCGCCGTCTCCACATTACCGGCCAGTCCCAGGGTGTCGAACACCCGGCCCTCATCCACCGCGCCGCCGCTGCCCGAACACTGGTCCAGCAGAGACAGGGCGTCCCGCATCCCGCCGTCCGCCAGGCGGGCGATCAGGGCAGCTCCCTCCTCCGTCAGGTCGATGCCCTCCTGCCCGGCCACATACCGCAGCCGCCCGGCGATGTCGTCGGCGTGGATACGCTTGAAGGAAAACTGCTGGCACCGGCTTTTGATGGTGGCCGGCACCTTATGGATCTCAGTGGTGGCCAAAATGAACATCAGGTGGGCCGGCGGCTCCTCCAGGATCTGCAGCAGGGCGTTGAAGGCCTGGGAAGTCATCATTTGGACCTCATCGACGATGTACACCCTTTTTTTTACCGTGGCCGGGGTATACACAGCCTCATCTAAAATAGTCCGGATGTCGTCCACCCTGTTGTTGGAGGCCGCGTCCAGTTCCATCACGTCCAGCACCGAACCGTTCTCGATCCCCACGCAGGCGGGGCAGCGGTTGCAGGGGTTCCCGTCCACCGGGCTCTCACAGTTCACCGCCCGGGCCAGCAGCTTGGCGCAGGTAGTCTTGCCTGTCCCGCGGGTGCCGGTGAACAGATAGGCGTGGGACAGCCGGCCGGACTGTACCTGCCGCTTCAGCGTCTCCGTGATATGGCTCTGCCCCACCACGTCATCAAAGGTTTTCGGCCGCCACTTGCGGTACAGGGCCTGATACATCATATCACCTCATTAAAAAGAGTATGGATGAGCAAAACTCCAATTTGCTCACGAAGCGGCACGATATATAGTGCTGATCCAGCCAGTTAAGCCTATATATTGTACAACGCTTTCG
Source organism: uncultured Oscillospiraceae bacterium (assembly GCA_964624195.1). Taxonomy (GTDB): domain Bacteria; phylum Bacillota; class Clostridia; order Oscillospirales; family Oscillospiraceae; genus Enterenecus. Next base: position 3,334 of record CAZUWQ010000109.1, read on the forward strand.
CAAAACTCGCGTTTTGCTCATCGCTATAGTAAAGAGAATGCTCCGGCACAGGACAAGACCGCGCACCGGCCTTTGAAGGACAACATATGCCCGTTACCCATACAGCCGGCTCAAGATCGGCAGCCCCACGGCACACGCGGAGGTCCGCTTAGTGCTGCTCGGTTCCCCGCCTGACACGGTTCACGGGGCCGCGTTGCGCGGGACCGATCTATCATCGCTGCTTATATGGGGCAGACAACACATCCTGCCTCCGGGGGCCGGGATTCATCCCTGCTGTAGCGGGTTGCAGGTACAGGGCACCGCTAACTCCCCAACTAGCGCGGCCTTGTTCCGCGCCGGAGCGGCGGAAAAGACGTCGTGTTTCATTTCATCCGCGCCGCTCCGGCTCCCCGTCGGCACACGGCGCTTGCGGATATTGTATCACGCCTTCGCAAAATTATCAACCAGATTTTCTCTTATAACCCCTTTACAAATCAATTTTTTCTGCTATAATAAACATCGT
>CAZUWQ010000110.1:0-3814 GCA_964624195.1 uncultured Oscillospiraceae bacterium
CGAACCGGGCGTTGCACAGGGCCTTTTTGCCGCACCAGCAGATGGTCTTGACCTCCTCAATGACGTCCGCCCAGGAGAGCAGGGCCTCCGAGCCGGGGAACAGGTCCCCCTTGAAGTCCGCCCGCAGGCCGTAGCAGATGACGGGCACCCCCATATCGTCCACGATATCTGTCAGATAGCGCACCTGCTCCCGCGACAGGAACTGGGACTCGTCCACGATGACGCACTGGTAGCTTTGGATCTCCTCCCGGCTCATGCGCTCCAGCTCCTCGAACCAGATACAGGGATAGGTCAGCCCGATGCGGGAGTTGACGATGCTCTGCCCCTCCCGCTGGTCCAGCATGGGCTTGACCATCAGGGCGCGCTGCCCCCGCTCCTCGTAGTTATACCGCACCATCAGCGCGTTGGCCGACTTGCTGGAGCCCATGACCCCATACCGGAAATACAGCTTTGCCATTTCACCGCTCCCCCTTCAATCGTTGCTCCACCAGACGCCTGTACCCGTCAAAGGCGTTGGGGATGGCGTACCGGTCCCGCCACTCCGTCCAGTCCGCCCACACCCAGCCCGGCGGAAGCTTGTCCGACGCCGCCTCCGCGACCTGGGCGGTCATGCGCCACTCGATGTGGGTAAAAATGTGCTTCGCCGTGCCGCCGCGCTCCACCCGCTTCAGGGGCAGGTCCCAGGCCGCCGGCCACTCGCTCCCCAACTCGTTGGGATACTCCCACAGCCCCGCCAGCAGCCCCCGGTCCGGGCGGCGGCGCAGGGCCACCCTCCGGCCCCGGAAGATGAGCCACACCGTGCGCTCCTCCACCCGCCGGGCCTTCTGGGGAGCCTTTACCGGCAGGCGGTCCGTCTGCCCGGTCCGGCGGGCCACGCAGAACTTCTCCGCCGGGCACCGCTCGCACAGGGGAGCCCCGTTGGGCAGGCAGACCGTGGCCCCCAGTTCCATCACCGCCTGGGTGAACTCCCCCGCCGCCTGGATGGGGATCACCGCCCGCAGCGCCTCGGTCACCCGGCCCTTCATGGCCTGGGTGGTCACGTCTCCCCCGTCGCCGGTGAGCCGGGCCGCCACCCGCAGCACGTTGCCGTCCACCGCCGGCACGGGCTGTCCGAAGGCGATGGAGCAGATAGCCCCGGCGGTGTAGTCCCCCACGCCCTTCAGCGCCCGGATACTGTCGTAGTCCGACGGAAACACCCCGCCGTGCTTCTCCATGATCTGCCGGGCGGCAGTCTGGAGGTTCCTGGCCCGGTTATAGTAGCCCAGCCCCTGCCACAGCTTCATCAGCCGGTCCTCCGGCAGGGCGGCCAGCGCCGCCACGTCGGGGGCCTCCGCCAAAAAACGCCGGTAATAGTCCAGCACCGCCGCCACACGGGTCTGCTGGAGCATGATCTCCGACACCCAGACGTGATATGGAGTTGGGTCGTCCCGCCAGGGCAGGCGCCGGGCATTATCCCGGTACCACTCCAGCAGAGGGATGGGAAGTTGTTCCAATGGGGTCATGGCTGCCTCCATCGACAAAATATGATATATTATACAGGATAGAAAAGATTTTTTCAACGGCGCAATGAAAACAGAGCCAAAGTCCGTCTAACAGGTGAAAGCGCATTGGAGAAGGTGGCGGGCGCCTTGAACGAACAAGAGTATATCCAGAGGGCGCAGCAGCTCAAGGGACGGCTCTACCGGACGGCCCGCCTGTATCTCGCCAGCGACTCCGCCGCCCTGGACGCAGTGGATGAAACCGTGTACAAGGGCTTTCTGTCCTATATGAAGCTGAGACAGCCGGAGTATTTTGATACCTGGCTGACCCGTATCCTCATCAACGTCTGCAACAGCGAACTGAGGCGGAGGAAACGGGAGACCACCGCGGCGGAGCTGCCTGAGACCGCGGCGGAGCAATTTGACCGTCTGCCCCTGCGGGAAGCGGTGGAGCGCCTGCCCCGGGAACTGCGGGCGGTGGTCACCCTGCGGTATTTTTCCGGCTATACATTGGCGGAGACAGCGAAGATCTTGAACATCCCGGCGGGCACCGTCTCCACCCGGCAGCGCAGGGCGCTGGCCCTGCTCCGCCTGGAATTATCTGAAGAGGAGGATGCGCCATGAACCGAAACCGGGAATACGTTGAGCTGCTCCGGGCACTGGACGAAACGCCCCCGGAGCTGGAATATACCGTTACCCGGGCCAAGGCCAGGGCGGCCGGCCGCAGGCAGCGGCTGGGCTGGCTGAGCGTCCCGGCAGGGACGCTGGCTGCTGTATCTCTGGCTTTTGTGCTGCTGGTGAATTCCAATGCGGCCTTCGCTCAAACTGTGGCGGAGGTCCCGCTGCTGAACGAGCTGGCCGCTGTGGTGGACTGGTCGGGCAGCCTGAGCGCTGCCGCGGAGCACAATTACGCGCAGATGATCGGACAGAGCCAGACCAAAAATGGCGTCACCGTCATAGTGAGTCACGTTATCGTGGAGCAGCAGCAGGTCAACCTGTTCATCACCACCGAGAACGAAGACGGGGATCTCCCCCGCTCCTGGCTGCGGTGGAACGTGCTGTCTGAGACCGGCGAGTGCTCCATGTCCTCCCGCGGCGGAAACGAGAACGGCACGCTGCGGTGTATCACCATCGACTTCCACGACAAAAGCCAGGTACCGGAAACGCTGATCATGGCCTTCTCTGTCTGGCCCTTCCGGGACGACGCGGAACTTGACTCCTTGCCGGAGCAGGAGTCCACGGCAAACTTCGTCTTTACCATCCGTTTTGACCCCACCTACACCGCCGGCGGGGAAGTAAGCCCATCGGCCAATGGGTGGAGTTAGACGGCCAGACCGTCCTCGGCATCCGGATGCCCTGCCTGCCCGACGGCACGGCGTTCTTCCCGTTTGATACGGCGTATCCCGACCCGAAGGGCGGCGCGTGTCGGGACGATTCCGGACGTGCGGTCACCGGCCAGTCAAACACCTTTCAAAATACATTCTATCCCAATGGCTTCCCCTACGATCCTGTCATGCTGACATTGGATCACACCCAATGGGAGATCCCCGATCAGCCCATCGCCGTCGCCATCCAATAGGAGGTGGTTTTATGCGCGATTATTTAGAAAAAATGCTTGATCAATGCCTGTATACCGCTATCTTGGCGGCCATGGTCTCCGCCGTCGTCCTCTCCATTGTTTACTGCGTGTTCCGCTTCGCCACCGGAGGCAAGAAGGCCTTTCCCGACGGAAAGGCGTCCGTTCTCTTTCTGCTGGTGTGCTATCTGGCGGCGCTCTGGTCCGCCGCGGTCCTCCAGGAGCCTGTCTCTGATGTTCCTCAGTGGAATTTCCAGCTTTTCGCCGCCTGGCGGCTGGCCTGGAGCAGCTTTTACCGGTATGCCTGGGTCCCCATTCTGCTGCGGTTCATTATGTATCTGCCCTTGGGGGTCATCCTTCCCTTCCTGGCAAAGCCCTTTCGGAAATGGTACGCCGTTCTCGGGACCGGTTTGGGCTTGTCTCTGGCCGTCGAGATCACCCAGTATCTCACCCGGAGAGGCGCCGCCGATGTGGACGACCTGCTTGCCAACACCCTTGGCGTCATGGTGGGCTTCTGTCTCACCATGCTGGTCTGCTCCGACCGCTGGAAGGACACGCGAAACAGGAAGCGCGCACCCTTTGCCCCGCTTCCTCTGGTCTTCGCCGTCTTTTTTGTCTGGGCCTTCGCCGGCTATTATATTCAGGAATTCGGCTGTTTAAATGACGCTGTTATTTTGCCCGCCAACATCGGCGGCACAGCGTGGGCGGCGGACTGCCCCCTGTCCTCCGACCGGCAGACCGTCCCCGTCTATCACCGGGA
>CAZUWQ010000111.1:0-3776 GCA_964624195.1 uncultured Oscillospiraceae bacterium
GCGGCGTCAGCGCCCTGCACGAAGCCATAGCCATAACGCACCACGGCGGGGACGGCCATGCCGCCCAGGAAGCCCAGCTTGGTGTAGCCCAGCTTGACGGCGGCGTAACCGGCCATATAGCCGCACAGCTCCTCCTGGTAGATGGCGCAATACACGTTGCTCATGTCCATGTAATCAGCCAGATCCCAGTTGTCAGGATTGTAATCGTACGTCTCGCCAGCCTTGGCCACGGCGGTCTCCAGAATGTCGCCCTTGGCCACGTCCAGCGCGATGAATTTCACGTCGGGATACTGGGGAGCGGCCTCCACGATGGCGCCGCCGAAAGCGTAGCCGGGCATCACGATGACGTTGTAGCCCGCGTCCACGGCGGTCTCGATCATAGCCACACGGTCAGCGGTGTTGTCGCCCACGGGCTTATAGTAGGTGAAGGGAATGTTCTGCTCGTTGCAGAACGCCTGGCAAGCCTCGTAAGTGGTCTGGTTGAAGGACTCGTCGGTGATGTCACCGTAGTCGGTGATCATAGCCACCTTGTAGTCCGCCGCGGACGGCTCGGCCTCGCCGCCGGGCTCCTCGCTCTCCGCGGGCGCGGTGCTCCCGGTGGGAGCGGAGCTCTGAGTCGAATTGCTGCTGCTGCACGCCATCAGGCCAAAGGCCATGACCAGCGCCAACAGCAGCGCGACAAACTTCTTCATTGCAAAGACATCCTTTCATTTTGAATTGAACAGGGGCGTATATATTCTGGGCAAGCTGCCCGCAGTTCCGTTGTTGTCCGCGCCGTAGGCGCAAACAAAAAGGGATACGACCTTTGCTCATGGCAACATGTGTAATCCCTCGTTGAACAGCGGCATGCGATGGGCGTCGCCGCCGACGCGGCCGACCTCCCAGCGCCACGGCTGCCCTACAGGTATTATACAGTGTGCCGGACGAAAATACAAGGAAATTTTACACGCTTCCTTAACATTTTCAGAAAACGGACATTCAGCGGCCCGTCCCCTGCTGTTCCTTGACCAATTTGACGACGCGGCTGGTACCCAGCCGGTCGGCGCCCAGGGCCAGGAAATCCGCCGCGTCCTTGAGGCTGGAAATGCCGCCTGCCGCCTTGATCTTCACATGGGGAGCCACATGAGCCTTGAACAGGGCCACGTCCTCCCGGGTGGCGCCGGCGGTGGAAAAGCCGGTGGACGTTTTGATGAAGTCCGCCCCGCTGTCCGAGACGATCTGACACAGCTTGATCTTCTCCTCCTCCGTCAACAGGCAGGTCTCCACGATGACCTTGAGCACCAGCGCACCGCAGGCCTTTTTCACCGCCCGGATCTCATCCAGCAGCTCGTCCCACCGGCCGTCCTTGGCCCAGCCGATGTTGATGACCATGTCGATCTCCCTGGCGCCGTTGGCGATGGCGTCCTTGGTCTCAAATACCTTCACCATGGTGGTGGAGTAGCCGTTGGGGAAGCCGATGACCGTACACACCGGCAGCTTGTCCCCCAGGTATTCCGCCGCCTGCCTCACATAGGAGGCGGGGATGCACACCGAGGCGCAGCCGTAGGCCACGCCGTCGTCGCAGACCTGCCTGATATCCTCCCATGTGGCTGTCTGCTGGAGCAGGGTATGGTCTACCGCCGCCAGGATCGCTTTGTTGTCCATCATGGATCACCTCATCTGATATATTTTGCAGCGCCCGTCTCTCCGGAACAGCTGCCGCGCCGCGTACACAGACCTGGTCCCGCCGCCGGCAGATCTATTATATCAGAGCCCGTCCCACATTTCAACCACGGTTCTTTCTGAAAGCGATACCTGTCAAAAGCTGTGTGATCCTCCGCAAGGAGCAGACGCTGGCTGAAATATTCCAATTTTGCCTCTTATTGACTTCAACTAATATTTTTGCTATGATTCGACTACCAGATGAAACGAAAGGAAGAAGACCCATGAGACAGGCGACACCTGATACCAGGGAGTACATCCGCGCTTTCTACCGAAAAAACAAGCTGAATTTCATCGGCAGTCTGGTCCTGCTGCTGCTCACTGTGAGCACTATGCTCGTCATCTCCTGGCTGCTGGGCGAGGTGCTGGATGTGATCACCGCGGGGGACCTGGACCGGCTGCTCCGGCTTTTGCTCCATGTGGTCATCCCCGTCATCCTGCTGGACCTGCTGGTCAACGCCGCTGCCTTCCGGCTGAAAAGCCGGTTTATCCACCGTGGACTGGCCCAATACCGCTCCCTGGCCTACTCAAGGCTTTCCCAAAAAAGCATCAGCGCCTTTTCGAAGGAGAGCACCGGCCAGTACCTCTCCGCCCTCACCAACGATACCAACAGCATTGAGGAGAACTACCTGAACGGCTCCATCTTGCTGGTCTATTACTGCGTCATGTTTGTCTCCACGCTGGTCATGATGTTCTGGTACAGCTGGCCGCTGGCCCTGGCTGCCCTGGCCCTCACAGCTCTGCCGATCGCCGTATCCCTGCTCATGGGCGGGGAGCTGAGCCGCCGGGAGCAGCAGGTCAGCGACCGGAACGCCGGATTCGTCTCCCTGGTGAAGGACCTGCTGGCCGGTTTCCCTGTCATCAAGGGCTTCAAGGCAGAGCGTCAGATGGAGGCGCTCTTTGACAAGGCCAACCAGGACGCCGAGCAAACCAAGCTGCGTCGGCGCTGGTGGTCATCCCTGCTCTCCTGCCTGTCCCAGAGCTGCGGCACAGTGGTCCAGCTGGGCATCTTCTTCTTCGGCGCCTGGCTGGCCATCCGTGGGAGCATCACCGGCGGCGCCGTGCTCATCATGGTCAATCTGTGCAACTTCATTCTCCAGCCCATCTACAACATCCCCTCGTCCTGGGCCAACCGCAAGGCGGCCAGGGCCCTGATCCAAAAGCTGGCGGACGCCGTCCGGGAAAACGCCGTCCGCTCCGGCAAGGCTATCCCGCCCCAACTCAGCGACGCCATCACTCTGGACCACCTGACCTTCAGCTATGAGCCGGGCCAGCCGGTGCTGAAGGACCTGACCCTCCGGTTTGAGGCGGGGAAAAAATACGCCGTCGTCGGCGGCTCAGGCTCCGGCAAGTCCACCCTGCTGAACCTGCTCATGGGCGCCTGCTCCACCTATGAGGGAAGCATTGCCATCGACGGTGTGCCCCTGCGGGACATCGACACCGACAGTCTCTATGAGCTTGCCAGCCTCATCAGCCAAAATGTCTTCCTGTTCAACGATACCCTTCAGAACAACATCACCATGTTTCAGCGCTTCCCGGCGGAACAGGTGGAAGAAGCTGTAAAGCGCTCCGGCTTGTCAAATATCGTGGCCGAACGCGGCATGGACTATCCCTGCGGAGAAAACGGGGTGGACCTCTCCGGGGGCGAGCGCCAGCGCGTGTCCATCGCCCGCTGTCTGCTCCGGGGCACGCCGGTGCTCCTGTTGGACGAGGCCACCGCGGCCCTGGACAATCAGACGGCCTTCGCCGTCACCGACGCCATCCTCCACCTGGACGGCCTCACCCGCGTCGTGGTCACCCACCGGCTGGACAAGGCCCTGATGGAGCAGTATGACGCCATCTTCGTCCTCCGCGGCGGACAACTCCAGGAGCAGGGCACCTATGCCCAGCTCATGGAGAAAAAGGGCTATTTCTACTCCCTCTACACACTGTCCGCATAATACGCGCCCTATTTGTCCATCCATATTCATCGCCCCATTGCGGGCAGAGCGGGGACACTTCTCCTTTCAGCCGGTCAAAAAACGCAAAAAAGAAGCCGATACATAGACGCGCCGGCACCAGCGGGAGATGACCTT
>CAZUWQ010000112.1:0-3768 GCA_964624195.1 uncultured Oscillospiraceae bacterium
AATGCCGCGCCCTGTTTTACTTTTTGAACTCCGCCTTGGCGTAGCTGCACCAGGGGGTGAGAGGGCACTGGCCGCATTTGGCCTGGCGGGCGGTGCAGACAGCGCGGCCGTGGAGGACCAGGCGATGGCAGAAGTTGTTGGACTCCTCCGGGGGCAGCGCCTGGCGCAGCTGCTCTTCCACCTTGGCCGGGTCCCTTGTGCCGTCGGTGAGGCCCAGACGACCGGAGATGCGGATGCAGTGGGTGTCCGCCACCACCACGCCGGGGGTGTTGTGTACGTCGCCCAGGATCAGGTTGGCGGTCTTGCGGCCCACGCCGGGGAGACGAAGCAGGTCTTCCATGGTATCGGGGACCTTGCCGCCATATTCGTTCAGAAGCATTTGGGCGCACAGAACGATATCCCGGCTCTTGGCCCGGAAGAAGCCGCAGGAGTGGATGTACTCGCCCACCTCGTCGATATCCGCCCGGGCGAAGTCCTCCAGGGTGGGGTACCGGGCGAACAGGGCCGGGGTGACCATATTGACCCGCTCGTCGGTGCACTGGGCGGACAGGCGGACAGAAAAGAGCAGCTCATAGTCCTTCTCATATTGCAGAGAACAGATGCCGTCAGGGTACAGCTTCTTCAGCTCATTGACAATGGCAAGCACATCGGCTTTCTTTTTCATAGGCTCACACCTCACAGAAATTGCATATTGGCATTCTACCATAATTGTGTCGAAAAAGCGAGAGAGTTTTTCAGCGAATGACAATTGTGCTTCCGCTGGAAACTGTGTATAATGGATATGCCTCATAAAAGAAAAAGGTGGGGATCATCCTATGGTTTTGGAGTATATGGAGCTTGTGGAGCGGCGGGACCCGGAGGTCGGAGCGGCCATTCGGGCGGAATATCAGCGGCAGCGCGACAATATTGAGCTGATCGCCTCGGAGAATGTCGTGTCGGAGACGGTCCTGGCGGCGACGGGCAGCGTGCTCACCAACAAGTACGCCGAGGGCTACCCCGGCAAGCGATACTACGGTGGCTGCCAGTGCGTGGACGCGGTGGAGGAGCTGGCCATCCGCCGGGCGTGCGAGTTGTTCGGCTCAAAATTCGCCAACGTGCAGCCTCACTCCGGCGCTCAGGCCAACTACGCCGTCTATATGGCCCTGTGCGAGCCCGGGGACACGGTGCTGGGTATGGACCTGGACCACGGCGGACACCTGACCCACGGCAGCCCGGTGAATTTTTCCGGGAAATATTTCAATATGGTTTTCTATGGCGTGGATGAAAATACGGGCCGCATCGACTATGACGAGTTAGAGCGGATCGCCCGGGAATGCCATCCTAAAATGATCATAGCGGGCGCCTCCGCCTACCCCCGCGTCATCGACTTTGCCCGGTTCCGGGCCATCGCAGACCAGGTGGGGGCCTATCTGTGGGTGGACATGGCGCACATCGCCGGTCTGGTGGCGGCGGGCCTGCACCCCTCGCCGGTGCCCTACGCCCATGTGGTGTCCACCACCACCCACAAGACCCTGCGGGGTCCCAGGGGCGGGATGCTGCTGACCAACGACGAGGCGCTGGCGAAAAAGCTGAACTCCGCTGTTTTCCCCGGCTCCCAAGGCGGGCCGCTGATGCACATCATCGCCGCCAAGGCGGTGGCGCTGGGGGAGGCGCTGAAGCCGGAGTTCAAGGCCTATCAGAGCCAGGTGCTGAAAAACTCCATCGCTCTGGCCGAGGGACTGATAAAGCGTGGGATGAAGCTGGTGTCCGGCGGCACGGACAATCACCTGTCCCTCATCGACCTGCGGGACATGGGGGAGCTGACGGGCAAGGAGCTGGAGCGCCGGCTGGACGCGGTGCGCATCACCGCCAACAAGAACAAGGTCCCCGGAGACCCCCGTTCGCCCTTCCAGACCAGCGGCCTGCGGGTGGGCAGCCCCGCCGTCACCAGCCGGGGCTTTACCGAGGCGGACATGGACGAGGTAGCCGGCTATATCGCCCTGGCCGCCACGGATTTCGAGACCAACCGGGAGACCATCCTGGCGGGAGTGGAAAAGCTCACCGCCAAATACCCTATTTATCGTTGAGACGGCGGGATCGGAAGACGAACAGCGGCGTCCGGCTTCGGCTGGGCGCCGCTGCTTGTTCCTGGGGCGGAACTCTCAAAAAATGGCTCTATTAAATGTTAATCGTGTGATAGCATGACGGACCTTCTCGTGTCAAGGACTGGCCTTGCGATCCGGACCCCCACGTTGACAAACGGAGCGCCGATAGGTATACTGTTGCACAGAACAGAAAGCATAACGGAAGGGGGAGAAGCAATGTATCAGCCTTTGGCGGATCGCGTTCGTCCCCAGACATTGGACGAGGTGGTGGGGCAGTCCCACATTTTGGGCAAGGACGGGCTGCTGCGCCGGATCGTGGAGAGCGGAAAGATCCCCAATATGGTGTTTTACGGGCCATCCGGCACGGGCAAGACCACGGTGGCCAACATCATCGCCACCCAGTCGGGCCGGACGCTGCGTCGGCTCAACGCCACCACCGCGTCTCTGTCCGACATCCGGGACGTAATGGACGAAGTGGGCACGCTGCTGGCCCCCAACGGGGTGCTGCTGTACCTGGACGAGATCCAGTATTTCAATAAAAAGCAGCAGCAATCTCTGCTGGAATTCATTGAAAATGGCAAGATCACGCTGGTGGCATCCACCACGGAAAATCCCTATTTCACCATTTTTAACGCCATTTTGTCCCGTTCCACTGTCTTTGAATTCAAAATGCTCACAGCAGAGGACATTTTGCCCGCCATCGACAGGGGCCTGAACATTCTGGCGGAGGAGATGGGGGTCAAGGTCAGGTGCGAGGACGGCGTTCGGGAGCACCTGGCCGCCGCCTGCGGAGGCGACGTGCGCAAGGCTCTCAATGGAGTGGAGCTGCTGATGAACGCCAGCCGCATTGAAAAGGGCACGCTGACCATCACCCTGGCGGACGCCCGGCTGGTGGCCCAGCGGTCGGCCATGCGCTATGACCGGGACGGGGACGACCACTATGACATCGCCTCGGCGCTGATGAAATCCCTCCGGGGATCCGACCCGGACGCGGCCCTGCATTACCTGGCCCGCCTGCTGGAGGCGGGGGATATGATCACCGCCATCCGGCGGCTGCTGTGCTCCGCCAGCGAGGACGTGGGCATGGCCTATCCTCAGGCGGTGTCCATCGTGAAAGCCTGTGTGGACAGCGCCGTCCAGCTGGGACTGCCGGAGGCCCAGCTGCCGCTGGCTCAGGCGGCCATTTTGCTGGCAACGGCCCCAAAGTCCAACAGCGTGGTGGCCGCTATTGACGCCGCCAGGGCGGACGTGCGGGCGGGCAAGACCGGGGACTTTCCCCGGCATTTGCAGAACGTCCACGCCGACGGCGCGGGCTTTGAGCGGGAGCAGGGCTACCTTTACCCCCACGACTACCCGAACCACTGGGTAGAGCAGCAGTATCTGCCCGATCCCATCAAGGATCGGCGCTATTACGAATATGGTCCCAATAAGACGGAGCAGACCGCCAAGGTCTATTGGGATAAGATCAAAAACCATCAATGAAGGGCGGTGACGGCGGTGCCCATGGACATTCATGTGGGGGACGTGCTGGAGCTGAAGAAGCGGCACCCCTGCGGCAGCCGGGACTGGCAGGTGCTCCGTGTGGGCATGGACTTCAAGCTCCGCTGTGTCGGCTGCGGCCATGAGCTGATGCTTCCCAGGAGCCGGGCGGAAAAGTCGGTAAAGAAGATCAAGAGGGCGGATG
>CAZUWQ010000113.1:0-3728 GCA_964624195.1 uncultured Oscillospiraceae bacterium
AGGTAGACGGCGGCGGAGGTGTCGTTGCTGCCCGCCCCGGCGATGACCTTGACCCGGTGGTCCACCCGCTTGACGCAGAACTCCACCGCGGCGATATGCTCCCGAATGGACATGGTGGCGGATTCACCGGTGGTGCCGCAGACGCAGACCGCGTCCACCCCGGCGGCGATCTGGCCGTCGATCAGCTCGCCGAAGGCGTCATAGTTGATGGCGCCGCGCCGGTCAAAGGGAGTGACAAGGGCGGGGCAGGAGCCGGTGAAGACAGGAGTTCTCATGACAAGCGTCCTTTCAAAGCAGTTGGGAATTACTGTCTGTAGTCAATGTACCCCTCGGCGCACAGCAGCTCGGCCAGCTCTACCGCGCCGCCGGCGGCGCCCCGGAGGGTGTTGTGGGACAGGGAGACAAACTTGTAGTCGTACTGGGTATCCGGGCGGAGACGGCCAATGGAGACGGCCATACCGCCTTCCAGGTTCCGGTCCAGCCTGGCCTGGGGCCGGTCGGCCTCCTCAAAATAGTGGAGGAACTGCTTGGGGGCGGTGGGCAGGTCCAGCTCCTGGGCCCGGCCCCTGAAGCTCTTCCAGGCGGCCTTCATCTGCTCCATAGTGGGCTTGCTTTTGAAGGTGACAAAGGCGGCGGCGGTGTGGCCGTCGGACACGGGCACCCGCAGACACTGGGCGGTGATGGAGGGGGCGTCGGCGTTGACGATGACGCCGTTTTCCACCCGGCCCCACACCTTCAGCGGCTCCTGCTCGCTCTTTTCCTCCTCACCGCCGATATAGGGGATCAGGTTATCCACCATTTCCGGCCAGGTCTCAAAGGTCTTTCCCGCGCCGGAGATGGCCTGATAGGTACACACTAAGACCTTTTCAATACCGAACTCCCGCAGGGGGGACAGGGCGGGGACGTAGCTCTGGATGGAGCAGTTGGACTTGACGGCGATGAAGCCCCGCCGGACGCCCAGCCGCCGGCGCTGGTCTGGGATGACCGCCAAGTGCTCCGGATTGATCTCGGGGATGACCATGGGCACGTCGGGGGTCCAGCGGTGGGCGGAGTTATTGGACACCACCGGGCACTCATGCCTGGCGTAGGCCTCTTCCAGAGCCTTGATCTCCTCCTTTTTCATGTCCACGGCAGAGAAGACAAAGTCCACCGCGGAGGCGATCTTTTCCACGTCGTCCTGAGCGCTCATGAGGACGATGTCCCTGGCCTCCGGGGGGATGGGAGTGTCCATGGCCCAGCGGCCGGCCACCGCGTCCTCGTAGCGCTTGCCGGCGGAGCGGGGGCTGGCCGCGATGACGGTGAGCCGGAACCAGGGATGGTTTTCCATCAGGGTGACGAAACGCTGACCCACCATGCCGGTGCCGCCGATAATGCCCACTTTGTATTTTTTCATGATCATGACCTCCTGCCGCCCGGACGAAACTTTCTGAAAGATATGGTTGAAAGTTGGGCGGTCATTGTACTATAATAGCGTCGAATACTGTCGATGGAGCACGGCGTGAACTCAAACCGGCAGGTCGACACTGTTCTTTTGCGATAATATCATTTACGCGTTAAAGTGTCAATGGGCGTGGCTTTAGAGAAATGGAGAACACTATGAAGAGAAAATTCGTGCGAATTTTGGCGCTGTGCGGGGTACTGGCCCTGATGGTCTCCATCGGGGCGGCTGCCGCGCCGACGGCGGCAGCCTCTGCCTCTGATATCAGCGGACAGATCATCCGGGTGGGGCTGTACTACGGCAGCGATGCCATGGACGGGGCCAATCTTGCGAACGACGCGGGAGCGGGCTTCCAATTTGGATATTATGACAGCGCCAATCAGTTTATCCCTCTGGCGTCCTATTCCGGTACGGATACGATCTCCATTGTGAAGACAGAAAATGTATATTATGGCACGGTGAACGGCTATGCCTGTTATTATGACGATCTGACAAATTCCAGCGTTGCCGTGGGCTGTTATCACCTCCAACTGGACGGGGAATACAACGACTACGCCTCGGCCTGGGCGGTGGCGGGACAGCATGAGGGCGGGTTCGTGGCCTACATCGGCAGCAGCTACTATGCCCGGGTGGGCAGCTATCTCGACTGGGATACCGCCGCGGCGGCGAAGGCGGCGCTGGCCGCCGCCGGGACGGCAGCCAATGTGGTTGGCACCTCCGCCTATGGCGTCAGCGTGGTGCGCAAGGGGACCAACACCATCCTGTTCCAGTACGATGACATCGGCACCGGCACTGGGCTGGGTGTGGTTCCGATCCCCGCCCGCGAAGGGGAGAAGTGTACCAGCTATTTCAAGAACATCACCTGGTACGGCGGCTTTCGCTATGAGCGTATCGGCGGCGGCAACCTGACTGTTGTGAACATGGTGGAACTGGACGACTATGTAAAAGGCGTGATCCCCTATGAGATGAGCTCAAGTTGGCCGGAGGAGGCGCTGAAGGCGCAGGCAGTGTGCGCCAGAAACTATGCTCTCTATAATTTAAATAGGCACAGCAAGTATCACTTTGATATGTGCAACAGCAATGATTGCCAGGTGTATTACGGCCGCAAGTCCGCTACAGCCTATACCGACGCGATCGTGGATGCCACTGCCGGAGTAACGGCTACATATAACGGTAAATATATCAACTGTGTATATTATTCCTCCAACGGTGGGGCCAGCGAGAGCTCCTCGGTGGTGTGGGGCAGCAATCAAAGCAGCTTTCCCTATCTGGTGGGTGTGATCGATCCCTATGAGGCCACGGTGGAGTCGCAGATCTCGGGATACCGCTGGACCCGGACCTATACCGCCAGTGAGCTTACCGCCATACTGAACGGGGCGGGCTATCCCTGCGGCACCATCGTGTCCGCCAGGGTGAGCGCCTACACGGAGACGGGCAATCCCAAATCGGTGACCTTTACAGATGCCGGGGGCAAAAACTATACCCTGACGGCGAAGGGTATGATGAATACCTTTAGCCTGCGCTCCTGGCGGTACGATTTTGTCGGCGGGGCGGGCGGGCAGTTCTCTATCAACGGGACTACCGCGGTAGATGAGCTGGACGGCCTGTATGCCATCGACGGCAATGGAAACCTGGTGGCGCTGAGCGGCGGGGCCTATGTGATCACCGACGCCGGCGTGTCCCAGGCAGCGCCGGCTGGATCCGGCGGGACCGGCACCAACGGGGTGTTTACCATCTCCGGGGCGGGCTATGGTCATAACGTGGGCATGAGCCAGTGGGGGGCATACGCCATGGCAAAGCAGGGCTATACTTATGACCAGATCCTGAAGTTTTACTATACTGGCATCACGGTGGGATAAGGCTTGAAAACCTCTGATTTTTACTTTGACCTTCCCCAGGAGCTGATCGCTCAGACGCCGCTGGAGCGGCGGGACGGCTCCCGTCTGCTCACCCTGAACAAGGTGACGGGGGAGACGGCGCACCGGCATTTTTACGACCTGCCCAGTCTGCTGCGGCCCGGAGACTGTTTGGTGCTCAACGACAGCCGGGTGCTGCCCGCCCGCCTGCTGGGTAAGCGGAGCGGTGGCGGCGCCTGTGAGGTGCTGCTGCTCATCGACCGGGGAGACAAGGTGTGGGAGTGCCTGGCGCGGCCGGGGAAGAAGCTGCGTACCGGGGCGGAGATCACCTTTGGGGACGGCGCCCTCACCGCCCAAGTGGTGGGCGAAGTGGAGGGCGGAAACCGCCTGATCCGCTTTGACTACGAGGGCATTTTTCTGGAGACGCTGGAGCG
>CAZUWQ010000114.1:0-3723 GCA_964624195.1 uncultured Oscillospiraceae bacterium
CACAGGCTGACGGACAGCTCCGGATCCTCCACCAGGGCGGCGGCATAGCCGTCGCACCCGGCGAAGCCGCAGGCGCCGCAGTTGGCGCCGGGCAGGCACTCACGCACCTTGGGGATGCGTTCGTCCACCTCCACCGCCATGAACTTGGAGGCGATAGCCAGCACCGCGCCGCAGATCAGGCCGATGACGGCCACGACCAGAACAGCGATCACAATAGGATTCATATAGCGGTTCCTCCCTTACAAGCCCAGCAGATTGTCCACCACGCCCGCGAAGCCCATGAAGGACACGGACACGATGGAGGCGGACAGCAGGGTGATGGGCATACCCTTGAAGCACTCCGGGGGATCGGCCTTTTCCACTACGCTCCGCACGCCGGCGAACAGCACCATCGCCAGCAGGAAGCCCAGGCCGCTGCCGAAGGAGTTGAACAGAGCCTGCACGAAGCTGCCGCCGAAGGTGGTGACGCCCATGTAGTTGTCCACGTTGCTGATACACACGCCCAGCACCGCGCAGTTGGTGGTGATCAGGGGCAGATACACGCCCAGGGAGGCGTGGAGCGCGGGGATGTATTTTTTCAGAATGATCTCCACCAGCTGCACCAGGGCGGCGATGACCAGAATGAACACGATGGTCTGGAGATAGCCCAGGTCGTTGGGGTCCAGCAGGAAGTACTGGATGGGGAAGGTGACGGCGGTAGCCAGCACCATGACAAAGATGACCGCGACGCTCATGCCGGTGGCCTGGTCCAGCTTCTTGGACACGCCCAGGAAGGGGCAGATGCCCAGGAACTGGGACAGCACATAGTTGTTGACCAGCACGGCGGTCATGACGATCCCGATCAGGATTTTGAAGCTCACTTCGCCGCGACCTCCTTCTTCTCAACACAGGCGGACTTGTCGCCGCCGCAGATGGCCGCGCTGGGGCAGCCCTCGCAGCCGAAGTCCTTCTTCTTGATGGCCCTGCCGTGGCTGACCTTGTTCACGATGGCGATGAGGATGCCGAATACGGCGAAGCCGCCGGGGGCCATGGCCATGATGGAGATATTGTTGGTGCTCAGCACCGGCAGAGCCATGCCGAACCAGGTGCCGCTGCCTATGATCTCACGGATGCTGGCCATGACCAGCATAGCCAGGGTGTAGCCCACGCCCATGCCGATGGCGTCCAGAGCGGAGTCCAGAACGCCGTTTTTGCTGGCGAACATCTCCGCCCGGCCCAGGATGATGCAGTTGACCACGATCAGGGGCAGATACAGGCCCAGGGCGGAGTCCAGGGCGGGCACATAGGCCTTGACGACCATCTGCACCAGGGTGACGAAGGAGGCGATGACCACGATGTAGCAGGGGATGCGGACCTTTTCGGAGATCACTTTCCGCAGCAGGGAGATCATGATGTTGGAGCACAGCAGCACGAAGGTGACCGCCGCGCCCATGCCGATGGCGTTGGACGCCTGGGTGGTGACCGCCAGGAAGGGGCAGGTGCCCAGGATCAGCACTAAAATGGGGTTTTCCTTGATGATGCCGTTGGTGAGGATGCTCAGCTTGCTTTTCTTGTTGTTCATATTCAAGCGCCCTCCTTTACCAGGTCATAGGCCGTGAAGGCGTCTACCAGGGCCAGACGATAGAAGTTGGACGAGCGGGTGGCGCCGCTGATGGTGTCGATGTTGTCGATGCTGGACACATAGTCCTCGTCCTTGCCAAGGAACTGGTCCCGGAAGTCGGCCGTCTCGATCTTGGCCCCCAGGCCCACGGTCTCGGCGTGACTGAGCACCTTGGTGCCGGTGAGCTTGCCGTCCATGTCGATGCCCACGGTCAGCTTCAGGGTGTTTTTGCCGCCGTAGCCGGTGGCGGTGATGGAGAATACATAGCCGGAGCCGTTGGCCGCCCGGTAGACCTCCTTGACAGAGTCAGGCAGGCCGTCCACGGTGATCTGCTCAAAGCTGTCCGCCGCGGGCATGACCTCCATGCGGGCTTCCTCGGCGGCGCGGGTCTCCGTGGCGGCGATGATGGGGGCGGTGGCGCTGTTGGTGAAAGCCAGCAGGGCCGCCATCACCAGACAGATGATGGTGAGTACGCCGATAGGGGCCACGAAGTCGGTGAACACACTGGACTTTGCTTTTGTCATGCTTTCACACCTCCCAACGGCTTGCTCCGGGTCCACTTGCAGATGTAGGGGTTCAGGATATTCATCAGCAGGATGGAGAAGGACACGCCCTCCGGGTAGTTGCCCCAGACGCGGATGAACACGGTAATGAGGCCGCAGCCCACGCCGAAGATGAGCTTGCCGGCGGGAGTGGGGGGCGAGGTGGTGTAGTCGGTAGCCATAAAGAAGGCGCCGAGGAACAGGCCGCCCGCCATGATCTGGTACAGCGGCTGCTGTCCCAGCAGGGCGGTGAGCACCAGCACGGTGCCGATAAAGGCCACGGGGGTATGCCAGGTAATGACCTTGCGGGCGATGAGGTAGATGCCGCCGATCAGCAGGGCCAGACAACTGGTCTCACCCATGCAGCCGCCCCGGGCGCCCAGGAACATCCGGAGCAGGGAGGGCAGCTCGGCCAGCTTATCCTGACTGATCAGGGCCAGCGGGGTGGCGGAGCTCACCGCGTCGGCAAAGCTGGGGACCACCCAGGTGGTCATGGCGCCGGAGAAGGCCACCAGCATGATGACACGGGCGGTGATGGCAGGGTTGGCAAAGTTCTTGCCGATGCCGCCGAACAGCTGCTTGACCAGCACGATAGCTACAAAGGCGCCGAAGGCCGCCTGCCACAGGGGGATGCCCACCGGCAGGTTCAGGGCCAGCAGCAGGCCGGTGACGGCGGCGGACAGGTCGTTGATGGTGTTGGGCCGCTTGCAGATCTTTTCAAACGCCCACTCGCACAGGACGGCCACCGCCACGCACACGACCTCTACCAGCAGGGCCCGGGGTCCGAAGAACAGGGCGGAGGCCACCACGGCGGGGAACAGGGCGAAGAGCACATCCCGCATGATGGTGTGGGTGGTGTCCTTTGCGTAGATGTGGGGAGAGATGGACACGACCATATTGTTAGCCATGAACTGCCGCCTCCTTTTTCTCTTGCTCCCTGGCCTTTTGCTTCTCCTCGGCCTCTTTCTGCTCCGCGTTATACTTGTTGAGCATGGCCTTGGCCAGCTTGTTCACCTGGACCAGGGGCCGGCGGGCGGGGCAGCCGAAGGAGCAGCAGCCGCACTCCATACACAGGTTGACCTTCAGCGCTTTCAGCGTTACGGGGTCCTTGCTGTTATAGGCGCTCTCGATCGCGGCGGGCATCAGGCGCAGGGGGCAGTGGGCGGCGCAGCGGCCGCACTTGATACAGGCGGTGGGCTCCGGGTCCGCGGCGTCCTCCGCGTCAAAGGCCAGCACGGCGTTGGTGTTCTTCATGATGGGGGCGTCCAGACTGGGAACGGAGATACCCATCATGGGTCCGCCGTACAGCACCTTTTTCGGCTCGCATTTCAGACCGCAGAAGTCCAGAACGTCCTTCATACTGGTGCCGATAGGGACGATGACGTTCTGGGGATTGGCCACGGCGGACCCGTCCACGGTGACCACCTTTTCCACCAGAGGCATACCGGTCTTGACATACTTGGCGATGACCGCCAGGGTGGTGCAGTTGATGACGATGGCGCCCACGTCGATGGGCAGCTTGCCCTCGGGGACGATCCAGCCGGTGGTGTTGTAGATCAGCACCTTCTCACCGCCCTGGGG
>CAZUWQ010000115.1:0-3710 GCA_964624195.1 uncultured Oscillospiraceae bacterium
CCTCGCCCAGATAGAACGTGTAGGTGTCGGGGAACAGATAGCCCTCCAGCCGGTGGTAGTCGCCCAGGGGCAGGTCCTGGAGCCAGTCGAAGGCGTAGTCCCAGTTGGCGGCCATATCCCGGAGCTTCTCCACGGTGGTGACGTCGGACTCCTCCAGAAGCTGGAAGATCTGGTCGACGTTGTAGCCCTCCGGGATGGTCACGTCCAGCGTCTGCCGGGTGGACGAGGAGGAGCTCATGTTGGCCACCAGGGCGCGGTAGTCCATCTCGGTATTCAGCTCATAGGTGCCGGCCACGATCTTCTGGTCGGCCTTGGAGAACCAGGCGTACAGCTTGAACAGAAATTTATACTGGATCAGCCCCTCCTCCTTCAACTGGTCCACGATGGCGCTCAGATCGGCGCGGGATCCGGTGACGGAGTTGCCCTCCTCGTCCTTGCCCTCGGTGAGGACGATGGACTCCTCCGGAACGGTGATGATGACGGAGGTGTACTCCTTGTTCAGCGCCAGCAGGTCATTGGCCCACGTCCAGCCCACCGTGGCCAGGATGGCGGAAACGCCGATGACGAGCAGCACATAGAGGAACGCCGCGGCGACTTTTGCCTTGCCGCTGCGCCGCCTCCGGCGGGCGCCGGAACGGGGCTGGGACTGCCGCCTACCGGCGGAGGTGCGTCTTTCTTCTGCCATAGTGTTTTCACTCCTTGCGAAAAAGGCAAGCGGGGGATCGCTTTTTTGAATGAGGACGGAACCGATCCTCTCCGGGCCGCATAGTATAACGCAGAAACGGGGACGGGTGCCGGCTCCGGCGCCGCACGGGCCCGATGGGGGAGGGCGGCGTCCGAGCCGGTACCTGTGACCGGGACATCAAATGCGAGGTGAAGATCATGTGTTGTGGTAACAATGGTTTCGGCGGCGGCTGCTGGTGGATCATCATCCTGGTGCTCATCCTGTGCTGCTGCTGCGGCGGCGGTACCTTCGGCGGCAACGGCTGTGGCTGCGGCTGCAACAACGGCTGTGGCTGCAACAACGGCTGCGGGTGCAACGACGGCTGCTGCTGATCCGAATACACCGCGGCGCGGTACAAACTGGGGCGGGGGGAAGCTCCCCCGCCCTGCCCTTACGCGTCGGACAGGACAAGCTGTACGGGGCGGTCATGGGGCTCGCGGGGCAGGGCGTCCACCAGGCGCTCCACGGGGCAGATAGCCACGGTGAGGCCCCGGTATCCGGCCAGCCACCGGTCATAGTACCCGCCGCCGCGGCCCAGGCGGTAGCCCGCCCGGTCACACAGCAGATGGGGGACCAGCACCACGTCGATCTCCTCCCGTGATATGGCGGGACAGGCGCCGTCCGGCTCCGGGATGCCGAAGCGGTTGGGGGAGAGGCGCTCGCCCCCGGTGATGGTCCGGGCCTCCATCCCCCGGTGGGGGAGGCACACCGGCAGGGCCACCCGCTTGCCCCCGGTCAGCAGGGCGGAGATCAGCGGGGTGGTGTCCAGCTCCCGGCCCACGCCGTAAAAGAGCATCACGGCGTCCGCCGCCTCCACCTGGGGCAGGGCCAGAAAGCGCGCCAGCAGCTGGGGGGCCTCCGGCGGGGGCAGCTCTGCCGCCTCGCGGCGGAGCCGCCGCTTCCGCTGTGCGGCGGTCATGTCCGATAGTGGGTCTCGGCCCGGACCTTGGCGGCGGCCTCCACGCCGGCCAGAGCATCCAAAACGGCCAGGCCGAAGTCAAAGGCGGCGCCGGGGCCGCGGCCTGTGATGAGCCTGCCGTCCCGCACGGCGGCCCGGCCCATCTGGGGCAGGGCACCGCCGTCGATCAGCAGCTGCTCCATGCCGGGGTAGCACACCGCCTGCTTGCCCCGCAGCAGACCCAGCCGGGCCGGCAGGGTGGGGGCGGCGCAGATGGCGGCCAGCCAGAGGCCGTCGTCCTGAGCGGCCTGCCGGATCAGAGCCAGGGCGGTCTCACAGCCGGCGATGGCGGCCACGCCGGCCATGCCGCCGGGGAGCAGCACCATGTCGCCCTCTGTGAGCGTGATGTCGGCGGCCACGGCGTCCCCGACGACGGTGATGTCGTGGGCGCCGGTGACGGTGCGCCGGTCCAGCCCGGCGAGAGTTACGGGGACGCCGCCCCGGCGCAGCACGTCGGCGGTGACCAGGGCCTCCGCCTCCTCAAAGCCGGCGCCAAGCAGGATATATACCATTAGGATAACCACCTTTCTCCGCCGTTCAGTCCGATACGGCGGTTCGATCGGCCAGAATGAGAGACATGATCTCCCGGTGAATGTCGTCCACGGGGCGCAGGGCGCCGTGCTCGTCGGCGCAGGCCACCCGCCGCCAGCCATAGTAGGCCGCGGCCTGGGCCGCGGCGTCCCGGCAGGCGGTGAGGTAGGTGTTGTCCTCCTCGTGGATGTCGGCGTGGGTATGGGTGTCGGTCTCCCGCCGGCGGAGGTTGGCCACCGCCAGAGGGATGGGCATATCCAGCCAGAGCACCAGGTCGGGCCGGGGCAGGCCCAGCCGGTCGTACTCGAAGTCCGCCAGCCAGCGGAAAAAGTCCTCCCGCTGCGCGGCGGGCATCTTGCACGCCTGGTGGACGGCGTTGGAGGTGGTGTACCGGTCCAGCACCATCAGTCCCCCGCGGGCGTACCAGGGGCCCCAGTGCTTTTTGAAGCCCGCGTAGCGGTCCACGGCGTAGAACGAGGATGCGGCATAGGCGTTCACATCCCCCGGATGGCTGCCGAACTGCCCGCCCAGATACATCCGCACCAGGGCGGAGGACTCCTCCTGATACTGGGGGTAGACGAAGGTCTGAAACTCCCGGCCCGCCTGCCGCAGCGCGGCGCGGGCGAGCTGGAACTGGGTGGACTTGCCGGAGCCGTCCGTCCCCTCAAAAACGATCAATCTGCCGGCCATGGCCGACACCCCCTTTTATCACTTGCCCCGCAGCCGCGCGCCCACCGCTCGTATCAGAAACAGGGGCAGCTTTGCCACCCGTTTCAGCCGGGAGGGCTGCCGGATGGCCCGGTACAGCCACTCCAGGCCGGCCTTCTGCCAGAACTCCGGGGCCCGCTCCACCCGGCCCGCGAACACGTCCAGCGAGCCGCCCAGTCCCACCAGCAGCCGGGCGCCGGTGGCCTCGCCGCGGGCGGCGGCCCATTTTTCCTGTTTTGGGGCGCCCAGGCAGACGAACACCGCGTCCGCCCGCGTGTCCCGGATGGCCGCCGTCACCGGGGCGTCGTCCTGAAAATAGCCGTCGTGGACGCCGCAGATGACCAGCCCCGGATGGGCGGCGGCCAGGCGGGCGGCGGCCTGCTCCGCCACGCCGGGCTTCGCGCCCAGCAGGAACAGCCGCTTGTCCGCCTTTGCCATGCGGTCCATGAGGGCGGAGGCGAAGTCCACCCCCGGCACCCGGCCCTTCAGGGGCCGGCCCAGCAGCCTGGCGGCGTAGAGCACGCCCACGCCGTCCGGGAGGACCAGATCGGCCCCGGACAACACCTGGGCAAATTCCGGATCCTTGCCCGCCTGCTGGACGATCTCGGCGTTGGGGGTGACCACCAGATGGGGCCCGTCCTGGTCCATCAGCGCCATGGCCCGGTCCACCGCCTCGTCCATGGTCACGTTGTCGAAGCCCACGCCCAGCACGTCGATCCGCATGGCGCCGCCCCCCCTTCTCAGAGTACATTTAAAATATTATAACACAAGCCGGACGAAAAGTCCATA
>CAZUWQ010000116.1:0-3672 GCA_964624195.1 uncultured Oscillospiraceae bacterium
TGTTGGTGCTTGCCACATATGTACCGCTGAACAGCACCGGGATCACGCCGCCGGGCGTGTAGTCCAGATAATGTTCCGTGCGCAGATCAGAACCGCTGTCCGACCACAGCTTGCCGTCCACCAGGGACAGGCCGGGAGCCAATTCTATCATCTGATCCACCAGCTCATTGCCCAACGCTTGGGAGGCGTAGGCCGTCTGCCCCGCCAGCAGCGCCAGCGCCAACACCAAAGCCGCCATCCGTTTCATATGCTTTTTCATTCTGTACCTCCATGCCAGTGGTCTTGTCGCGTTACGGAAATGCTTCCCGCCTTATTCTTTCTCCGGGAGCTGACTGTTCCTGATCTTTGCAAGCGTGTCCGCCAGGGTCGCCTCCTCCTGGATCTCCAGCAGCTCGCCGATCAGCCGATTGGATAATAAAAAGCCTTCCGGGGTAAAATGCCATCGTCGGCCCGTCCGTTCAGCCCAGCCATGCTGCTCATATTCCGCCAGCTTGGCCGCGATGGGGTC
The DNA here is from genome assembly GCA_964624195.1 of uncultured Oscillospiraceae bacterium. Lineage (GTDB taxonomy): Bacteria > Bacillota > Clostridia > Oscillospirales > Oscillospiraceae > Enterenecus. The sequence goes on from CAZUWQ010000116.1 coordinate 509, forward strand.
GAAATTCATATAGTATTCCCGGCGGTATTCCCATTCCTCGATGCCGTGGGTGGTGCGAAGCCTCAGCATCAGATACTCGCTGCCCCGCTCCCGCTGGGGGATCTGCTCCACCTCGGACAACAGCTTGTCTCCCTTCAGCACGCCCCGGATATAGCCCTCCACGTCCCGGACATAGGCATACCGGCACCCGCCAAAATCAGAGTGGGCCGCCGCCCCCAGGCCCAGATAGGCTTCTCCCATCCAGTATTTCAGGTTGTGGCGGGACTGAAAGCCTGTTTTGGCAAAATTCGATATCTCATACTGCTCATAGCCCGCCCGGGCCAGCCGCTCCACCGTCCACAGGTACAGCGCCGCCTGGGCGTCGTCGTCGGGCAGCCGCTCGCCCTGGGCCACCCGCCGGGCCAGCGGCGTGCCCTCCTCCACCGTCAGACCGTAGCAGGACAGATGTTCCGGCTCCAGCGCCAGCGCCTGCTCCACTGTGTTGTGCCAGCTCTCCTCCGTCTGCCCCGGCAGGCCGTAGATCAGATCCAGATTCAGATTTTTGATCTTGGCGGCCCGGGCCGCCGTGACCCCGTCCACCACCTGCTGCCAGGTGTGGGGCCGGTGGACCCGCAGCAGCTCCTCGTCGCAGGCGGACTGCATCCCCATGGACAGCCGGTTCACCCCCTGCCGCCGCAGAGCCCGGAGCAGCTTTCCATCCACGCTGTCCGGATTGGCCTCCAGAGTGACCTCCGCGTCCTTGGCAATATTGAAGCGCTTTTTCACCGCGGACAGGAGCTCCGCCAGCCGCTTCTCCCCATACCAGGTGGGCGTACCGCCGCCGATATAGACGCTGGTGACCACGTCCTTTTTCGCCAGCGCGGCACACTCCACGATATTCTGGAGCAGCGCCTTCTGGTATCCATCCATCAGGTCGTCCTGCCCAGCCAGAGAGTAAAAATCGCAGTAGTCGCACTTGCTCCGGCAAAACGGTATGTGGATATACAATCCCAAGCTGTTGCTCATACGCTTCCTCCAATTCCCAGCCGGCCCTCCGGCCCTATGCCCACAAAAAAATTATACTACCTTTTTCCCCGCTTTTCAATCCCACCTTATTTTCCAAAACCTTCTAATTTAATTTTAAACATCATATTTCATAATTTCGGTATTGATTTCTCATAATATCTGTGATACACTATGATCAAAGGAAAGGAAGGTGTCCCTATGGAACGTGCGTTAGATCCCTCTGCTTTCGGAATCTCTCCCGCGCTGCGCCGCCGCGCCCGTCCCCAGGAAAAGGGCCGGGACCCCTACGACGGCCTGCGCCCCTGGTCCGCCATCACCCACGGCGCGGGCGCTGTGCTGGCCATCCTTGCCACCGCCCTGCTGCTGGTCCAGACCGCGCTCACCGGAGGCGGCGTGTGGAAGCTGGTATCCTTCGCCATCTATGGCGTCTCCATGACCGGGCTGTATACGGCCTCCACCCTGTACCACTGCGTCAACACCTCGGTGGCCGGGCGGATCGCCCTGCGGAAATATGACCACGCCTCCATTTATTTTCTCATCGCCGGCACCTATACTCCGGTCTGCCTCACCGCTCTCCGGGGCCCCTGGGGCTGGTCCCTGTTCGGCGTCATCTGGGCGCTGGCCATCGCCGGGCTGGTCATGAGTCTGCTGTGGATCAATTGCCCCAGGGCCCTCACCTCCACCATCTATATCGCCATGGGCTGGCTGGCGGTGGTGGCGGTCTATCCCCTGGTGCTGACTCTGGGGCTCCGGGGCGTGTTCTGGCTTTTGCTGGGCGGCGTGCTGTACACCGTCGGCGGCGTGCTGTACGCCCTGAAGTGGCCGGGCCGGAACAATCCCCGCTTCGGCTGCCATGAGATCTTCCACGTTTTCATCGTGCTGGGCTCCGCGGCTCACTTTATGATGATGTACCGGGTGCTGCTGCCGCTGTAACGGGCGGCGCCGCAAAGGGCGCGTGGCCGAACGCGGGCCACGCGCCCTTTTTTACCTTCGGCCTGTCAGCCGCTCCAGGATCCACACCGGGGCGCCGCCCTCTACGAGCCGGCCCTCCCGCAGGTCTCCAAAGCCCATAGCCTGCCAGAAGGCGTGGCCCACCGGATTGTTCAACAGGCAGGCCAGCCGTACCCGGTCCAGGCCGGCCCGGCCCGCCGCCCGGATCAGGGCTTCGATCACCGCTCTGCCCGTCCCCTGCCGCCGCAGGGCCGGCGCCACAAAAAACAGCCCCACAAACAGGGTCCGCTCCCTGGGATAGCCCTCGATCAGGTCCAGCACAACCTGGGGAGCGCCGTCCCGCCAAAGGGCCACATAGCGCTTCTGCTCCATGGTACACCGGGGCGGCAGTCTGGTCAGGTCCTGCCGCAGCCTCTCCGCGGTGATCGGCTCTCCATCCTCCAGCGAGAAAAACGCCTGATCCTTTTGCATCAGCTCCAGCACCGGCGCCAGCGTGTCCTCCGTCACCGGGCGCACCTTCCAGCCTGGCAGCCCCCGCCTCAACTCGTCCGGCAGCGGCGCGTCGGGCAGCGACCCCTTGGTGCCCACACAGCGGTTGATAGGCGTGCCCAGGCTGTGAAATTTCTCCTCATAATCCGTCATCACGCCCTGAACGCCCTGGGCGTGCAGGTCCCGGCTCACCTCACTCAGGGCAAAGCCCGCCTTGGGAAATTGGAACAGGGACCACTCGAACAGGTCACGGTTGTCCGTCTTGAACTCGATCCGCCCGCCGTCCCGGAGCACTCTCCGGTAGCCCCGCAGGAGGTCCTCGTGGGTGAGCCGCCGCGGGGCGTGCTTCACCGACGGCCAGGGATCGCAGAAGTTGATGTAGATGAGGTCCACCTCGTCCGGCCCGAAGTACTGGTCCAGCGCCGCCGCGTCTCCGTCGATGAAGAACACATTGGTCAACCCCCCGGCCCGGCAGCGCTCCATGGCGATGACCATGGCGTCGGGCACCCGCTCCACGGCGATGTACAGGTCCTCTGGATGGGCCGCCGCGGTCTCGGCGGTGAACCGCCCTTTGCCGCAGCCCAGCTCCAGCCTGACCCGCTCCGCGCCGCTCATCAGTGACCGCCACCGTCCCCGCAGCTTCTCCGGCTCCTTCACCCACAGCGCCGCGCACGCCTCCATCCGGGAAGCCAGGTTTTTCTTCTTCCGCATCCGCATGA
>CAZUWQ010000117.1:0-3638 GCA_964624195.1 uncultured Oscillospiraceae bacterium
TTGAAAAGCAGGAGATGATCGTGGTCTGCAAGCCGGAGGACTCCATGGCCTGGTATGAGAAGATGTGGGGCTGGTCGGTGGAGCTGTTCCGCTCCATGGACATCCCCGTTCGGCAGCTGGAGTGCTGCTCCGGCGATCTGGCCGATCTGAAGGTCAAATCCTGCGACATCGAGGCCTGGTCCCCCCGGCAGCAGAAGTATTTCGAGGTCTGCTCCTGCTCCAACCTGGGCGACGCGCAGGCGAGAAGGCTGAAAATGCGGGTGAAGGGCGAAAACGGCACCTATCTGCCCCACACCCTGAACAACACCGTAGTGGCCCCGCCCCGTATGCTCATCGCGTTTCTGGAAAACAATCTCCAGGCGGACGGCAGCGTGAAGATCCCCGCGGTGCTTCAGCCCTATATGGGCGGTACCCAGGTCCTCGTCCCCAAACATTAAATATATAAAAACTCACGGGAGATGAAAAAATGAAAAAGTTTCTGAATGAGTTCAAGGCGTTTATCAGCAAGGGAAATGTGTTGGGCCTGGCCGTCGGCGTCATCATCGGCGGCGCCTTCTCCACCATCACCTCCTCCCTGACCAACGACATCATCATGCCTATCGTGTCCATCTTCCTGGGCGGCGTGGATTTTACCACCATGAGCGTCCAGCTTCCCTCCATTTTCCCCGTGGCTGAGGGGGCGGAGCCCAATATGCTCAATTACGGCAGCTTTATTTCCGCCATCATCAACTTTATCATCCTGGCCCTGGTGGTGTTTTTCATCGTCAAGGCGGTCAACACCGCCATGGACCGGGCCAAACACAAGGCGGAAGATGCCCCTGCCGCTCCCCCCGAGCCCTCCAATGAGGAAAAGCTGCTGACGGAGATCCGTGACCTGCTGAAGGAGAAGCAGTAATGGCCGAACACGACCCCGAGCTGGAGCAGGACCTGTCGGAGGAGGCGCCAACAGAGGACAAGCCCCCCTATACCCCCGCCTCCTTTGAAAAGCGGACGGCGGCCTGGATGGGCGTCGCCTATGTGCTCCTCCTGCTGTTTGCCATAACCTATGCCATTTTTACCGGGGGCCGCGCCCTGAACGGTACCTTTCCCCTGTTTTTGATCCCGGTGGCTGTCGCCGCCATCGTGGTGGCCGTCTACCGCCAGCGGAGGGGCGCCGCCCCCGGCGGCTTGCCGCTGACCATTGTTATCGTGATCGTTTGCGCCGCCGCGGTGGCGCTGGGCGTGCTGCTGGGGGTCCCCGCTTTAGTGTACGCCCTGCGCCAGCCTCTCGGGTGACGGTATGCGGGAGCTGATCGCCTCCGGCCTGGAACAGCTGGGTCTGTCCGGCGCCGTTCCGGCCGACAGCCCGGAGCGGCTGGAGCGCTATGGGCAGCTGCTCCTTCAGCAGAATCAGGTCATGAACCTCACCGCCATCACCCGGCCTGAAGACGTGGCGACCCTCCATATGCTGGACTGCGCCCCCCTGCTGGACTGCGGGCGGATGGAGGGCAAGACGCTCATCGACGTGGGCACCGGGGCGGGCTTTCCCGGCATGGTGCTCAAGATCCTGTGCCCTGCCCTGTCCGTCACCCTGCTGGACAGCCTGCAAAAGCGGCTGACCTGGCTGGACACGGTGGCCGCCGACCTGGGGCTGTCCGGCGTCGCCACCCTCCACGGACGGGCGGAGGAGGCGGGGCATATACCGGCCCTCCGGGAGCGGTTTGACTTCGCCGCCGCCCGGGCGGTGGCCGACCTGCGGCTGCTGTGCGAGCTGTGCCTGCCCTTTGTCAGGGTGGGCGGGCGGTTTCTGGCCATGAAAGGCCCGGACTGCGGCCAGGAGCTGGAGCAGTCGCGGCCCGGCATCGCCAAGCTGGGCGGGCGGGTGGCCGGCTGTTACGACTACCGGATCCCCCACACCGACGTCACCCATCGGATCGTGGTCGTGGAAAAGGCGGCGCCTGCCCCCGCTCAATATCCCCGCCGGTGGGCCAAAATACGGAAAGACCCTCTGTGAGCGGGTCCGGGGACCGCTTCGCGCCGCCGCCGGCCCTCCCTTTTATTTCATCTTTGTTTCATTTTGGCTAAACCGCTTGATTTTTTGTTGCCATTTTTGTTCGATTATGGTATGATTTCTCTATATCGGAAGGAGGCCGCCTATGGGTACAGCCGTCATGGTCACGTCCGGAAAGGGCGGCACGGGAAAGACCTCCCTCACCGCCGGCATGGCCTCCTGTCTGGCTGCCCTGGGCCATAAGGTCCTGTGCGTCGACCTGGACATCGGCCTCCGGAATCTGGACATCGCCCTGGGACTGTCCGACCGGGCGGTGATGGATTTCAGCGACGTGATGGAGCTGCGCTGTCCCCTGCTCTCCGCCGCGGTGGAGCACCCGGACATCCGGGGGCTGTATCTGCTCACCGCGCCGCTGGTGCTGGAGCGCCCCGACCCGGAGCCCTTCCGCGCCCTGGTGGACGACGCCAAGGACTGCTTTGACTTTGTCTTTATGGACTCCCCCGCCGGGCTGGGGGACGGGTTCCAGCTTGCCATGGCCGCGGCGGACCGGGCCATCGTGGTGTCCGCCACAGACCCCGCCGCCCTGCGGGACGCCCAGCGGGCGGTGTCCCAGCTGGTGGGCCGGGTGGATCAGCTCCATCTGGTGATGAACCGGGTGCAGCCCCGGCTGATGAACAAGCTGCGCACCTCCATCGACAACGCCATGGACGCCGCCGGCCTGCCCCTGCTGGGGGTGGTGCCGGAGGACGAGCAGGTGACCATGGCCGCGGCCCAGGGCGTCCCCCTGGTGCTGATGACCTGCAAGGGGGCGGCTCCCGCCTACCTGAATATCTCCAAACGCCTTTTGGGTCAGCGTGTGCCGCTGCTGCGCATCCGCTGACGCCGGCCCGGCTTTTCCCGGCTGAAATTTCACAGAAAGGATGGTCTCCCATGAACATAGCCCTCATGAGCCATGACAATAAGAAAGAGTTGATGGTCCAATTCTGCATCGCTTATTGCGGCATTCTCTCCAAGCATACCGTATGCGCCACCAACCGCACCGGGCGCCTTGTCGCTGAGGCCACCGGCCTGCCTGTTCAGCTGTTCCTGTCCCACGCCCACGGCGGCAGCCAGCAGATCGGCGCCCGCATCGCCTATGACGAGATCGACATGGTGCTGTTCTTCAACGACCCCAACACCGACGATCTGGACCGGGATCTGCACTATATCATCGGCCTGTGCGACCAGCACAACGTCCCCTTCGCCACCAACGCCGCCACCGCGGAAATGCTGATCCACGGCCTGGCCCGTGGCGATCTGAACTGGCGTGAGCTCATCAAGCCCAGCGCCCCGCTGAAGGTGTGATCCGGCCGATCCGCGCCGACTGTCCGGTCAATGACGAAGTATACCCATACTCTCGTCCCACGGCGCCGTGGGGCGGGAGTATTTTTTGGGGCGCTTTTCCGCGCCCGAGAGGAGGAACGACGATGGCAAAGCAAAAGCCCCGCACCCTGTCCGGCTTCATGGAGCTGCTGCCCGAAAAACAGGCCGCCTTCGAGCGCATGGCGGAGCTCCTGCGCCGGTCCTACGCCCTCTACGGCTTCACCCCCCTGGACACCCCGATCGTGGAGGCCAGCGAGGTGCTGCTGGCCAAGGCCGGCGGCGAGAC
>CAZUWQ010000118.1:0-3636 GCA_964624195.1 uncultured Oscillospiraceae bacterium
CCTGCCGCCCCTTTTTGTTCTGTCGAAAACTGTCCGGCCTCAGCCCGCGGCGCTGACGGCGTTGTTCTCCGGGTCGGGGACCTCCACCACCCGGATGTCCGCCCCGATACCGGACAGCTTGCCGATGATGTCCTCATAGCCCCGCTCGATGTGCTTCACATTGGACACCTCGCTGACCCCCTGGGCCGCGAGCCCGGCCACGATCATGGCCGCGCCCGCCCGCAGGTCGCAGGCCTCCATGGGCGCGCCGGTGAGCTGCTTCACGCCCTCGATGACGGCGATCTTCCCATCCACCTGGATATTGGCCCCCAGGCGGCGGAATTCCTCCACATAGCGGTACCGGTTGTCCCACACGCCCTCGGTGAGCACGCTGGTGCCCTCCGCCAGGCAGAGGACGGCGGCAATCTGGGGCTGCATATCGGTGGGGAAGCCGGGATAGGGCATGGTCTTGATGTTGGTGCGCTGGAGCGGGCCGTGGCGGCGGACGATCAGGCTGTCCCCATCCTCCTCCACCTCGGCGCCCATCTCCACCAGCTTGGCGGTGATGCACTCCATGTGCTTGGGGATGATGTTGTTCACCCGCACCTCGCCGCCGGCGGCGGCCACCGCGGCCATATAGGTGCCGGCCTCGATCTGGTCCGGAATGATGGTGTACTCCCCGCCTGTCAAACGCTCCACGCCCCGGATCTTGATGACGTCGGTCCCCGCGCCGGTGATGTCCGCTCCCATGGAGTTGAGAAAGTTGGCCAGGTCCACGATATGGGGCTCCTTGGCGGCGTTTTCGATCACCGTCAGCCCCTCTGCCAGCGACGCGGCCAGCATCAGGTTCATGGTGGCCCCCACCGTGACCACGTCCAGGTAGATCTGGGCGCCCTTCAGACGCCGGCCCTCCGTGGTGGCATGGATATAGCCGTTCTTGACCTCCACCCTGGCGCCCAGCGCGGTGAGACCCTTGATGTGCTGGTCGATGGGCCGCCCGCCCAGATCACAGCCCCCGGGCAGCGGCACCTCCGCCCATCCATACCGGCTCAGCAGCGCCCCCACCAGATAATAACTGGCCCGGATCTTCCGGCCGATCTCATAGGGGATGGCGTGGTTGTGGATGGCGGAGCTGTCGATCTCCATAGTGGTGCGGTTCACCGTGCGCACGCCGGCGCCCAGCTCCTGTAACATATTCAGCAGCAGCGACACATCGCTGATCTGCGGGATGTTCTCAATACGGCAGACGCCCTCCACCAGCAGGGCGGCGGGAATGATACCCACCGCCGCGTTCTTGGCGCCGCTGATCTCGACCTTACCGTACAGCGGTTTCCCGCCGTGGATCACATATTTTTTCAAGGCTGCACCTCATGACTGCCGGACGGGCCGGCCTGGTATCATCCACCCGGATGAAACAACGTCTGTATTCCTCCCGCGGGCGAACAGGGCGCGAGAGGGAAAATTTCACGCGGTCCACATGAAATTATGTATCAAAGCATAGTACCACACGTGCAGTATACCATCATATCCCTGGAAACGCAACCACAATTTTTTCGTTTTTGCCTTTCCCGCCGTTCAAATCAAGCTTCTCCTGAAATTGTGCCGCTTATCCCGCTTTCTCCCCATCCCGCCGCCCGGAATTGTGAATTTTCTGCAAACCCTCTTGCAAATCCCCGGCATTCGTATTATAGTACGTTTAGCACTCAAACAGCAGGAGTGCTAAAACAGTGCCTGCACAACCCCCCGCCGGGGTGACCGCGTATTATAATTATAAGAGGTGTATATATCATGGCAAAGAAGCAGTTCAAAGCGGAATCCAAGCGGCTGATGGACCTGATGATCAATTCCATCTATACCCACAAGGAGATCTTTCTCCGGGAGATCATCTCCAACGCCAGCGACGCCATCGACAAGCTGGCCTATCTCTCCCTCACCGACGACTCGGTAAAGGTGAAGCGGAGCGATCTGGCCATCCACATCGCGGTGGACAAGGCCCAACGCACGCTCACCGTGTCCGACAACGGCATCGGCATGACCGGGGAGGAGCTGGAGCAGAACCTGGGCACCATCGCCAAAAGCGGCTCGCTCCAGTTCAAGCAGGACATGGAAAACGGCAAGAACACCGACATTATCGGCCAGTTCGGCGTGGGGTTCTACTCCGCCTTTATGGTGTCCGACCAGGTCACCGTGGTCACCCGCCGGCACGGGGAGGACACGGCCCACCGCTGGCAGTCCGAGGGGGCGGACGGCTATACCATCACCGAATGTGAAAAGGACGGCGCCGGCACCGACGTGATCATGCACATCAAGGCGGACACCGACGAGGAGAACTACAGCGAGTATCTGGAGTCCCGCCGCCTCCAGGAACTGGTAAAGAAATACTCCGACTATATCCGCCACCCCATCCGCATGGAGGTGGAGGACTACCGCCAGAAGGACAAGCCCGCCGACGCCCCGGAGGACTACCAGCCCGAGTGGGAGACGGTGGTGGAGGAAAAGACGGTGAACTCCATGGTCCCCCTGTGGCAGCGGCCCCGGTCCAAGGTGAAGCAGGAGGAGTACGACCGGTTCTACCAGGATAAGTTCGGCGACTGGCAGGCCCCGCTGACCACCATCACCACCTCCTCCGAGGGTACCGTCACCTTCAAGGCCCTGCTGTTCGTCCCCTCCGCCACCCCCTACGACTTCTACACCCGGGAATATGAAAAGGGCCTGCAGCTCTATTCCTCCGGCGTGCTCATCATGGACAAGTGCGCCGACCTGCTGCCCGACTGCTTCCGCTTCGTAAAGGGCGTGGTGGACTCTCCCGACTTCTCCCTGAACATCTCCCGCGAGATGCTCCAGCACACCCGGCAGCTCAAGGTCATCGCGGCGGCGTTGGAAAAGAAGATCAAGAATGAGCTGGTCAAGCTCATGAAGGACGACCGGGAGAAATATGAGAAGTTCTGGGCCGCCTTTGGCCGGCAGCTGAAGTACAGCGTGGTGGACGGGTACGGCGCCAAAAAAGAGCTGCTCCAGGACCTGCTGCTGTTCCAGACCACCAACTCGGACAAGCCCGCCAGCCTGGCCGAGTATGTGGAACGGATGCCGGAGGGCCAGCAGTACATCTACTACGTCTGCGCCGACTCCACCCAGCAGGCGGCCAAGCTGCCCCAGGCGGAGCGGGTGGCGGACAAGGGCTATGAGCTCCTCTGCCTCACCGAGGATGTGGACCAGTTCGTCATGAACACCCTGGCCGAGGTCAGCGGCAAGCAGCTCAGATCCGTCTCCGACCCGGACGCTCTGCCGGAGACCGACGAGGAAAAGGCCCAGCAGGAGAAGCAGGCGGAGGAGAGCAAGCCGGTGCTGGACTTTGTCAAGGAGACTCTGGGGGACAAGATCCACGAGGCCCGCGTCTCCAAAATTTTGAAGTCCGCCCCGGTGTGCATGACCGCCGACGGCCCCATGACCCTGGAGATGGAGAAATATTTCAGCAAGCTGGAGGACGGCGCCGCGGGCATGAAGGCCCAGCGAGTGCTGGAGTTCAACGCCCGATCCGCCCCCTTCGCCGCTCTGAAATCCGCCCTGGACGCCGGAGACAAGGACCGGGCCGCCAAGTACGTCAACATCCTGTACACCCAGTCCCTGCTGATCGCGGGCCTGCCCATCGACGACCCC